>NZ_JBFUCA010000011.1:0-18985 GCF_056405475.1 Polaromonas sp. P1_G4 | reverse complement strand
AGGGACGCAGGAACCAGGGTCGCCTTTTCTTTGGTGACTTTCTTTTGGCGAAGCAAAAGAAAGTTACTTGCATGCCGGGCAACCCCCGGCCAGCAGAACTCAGCAAAAAGCACAACGACAGAAAAAACCAGGCCTTAAGAGCGCCATCTCACGACGGCACATTCACCACCCGCTCATCGTCATCAGGAATCAGCGGCATCCCTTCGTCGGGCTCGACCGGCAACTCCAGTGCGTCGTCTTCATCCAGACCTTCCTCGGGTGGGCCGTTACGCGGCTGGCCGTTGTCGGTTGCGCTGGTTCTGAGGGCGGGTCGTCCAATTCTGGGCATTGTGCTTCTCCTTGGAGTTTCGAAAACGTTAGAAGGGCGTTTATCAACGGTGCCTGGCCTGGATGCCTTTGGCTTGTGAGTTCAGGACGATGATGCGGGCAACCGCGACAGGGGCTGCCAAGCCAAGCGGCCTTTTTCCTGTCAGTGTGGGCCGACAACCGCGCGGCACGCACAACACTCTCTTGTCCTACATGCAGCGTATCCGGCTGCGCACAGTCTGCATGCCTGCCACCGCTTAATGTCGGCAGACACCTCTGGATGACGAACCATATACCCGTCATCGCCGGGACACAAATAGATCGCAGAGGTATTTTGCGGAATTTTTTTGAAAGAAGCATCATGGACAAAACCACAGCCTCCACCGGTACGGCTTCCGGTACTGACAACCCCCTGCAGCGCGGCGTCGAGTCTGCCGGCGCAGCGCTCCACAGCGGTATTGACAAGGTGGCTGAGCCGGCCCGCAGTGCGGTAGACCGCGCTTCTTCCGCCGCGCACGAAGGCGTCGACAAGCTGGCCGGCGGTGCCAGCAGCGTGGCTGACCGTTTTGCCGACCAGACCCGCAGGGTGACTGAAGCACCAGGCCGGGCCATTGAGGCCTCGAAATCATGGGTGCAGGAAAGGCCCCTGGAGGCCGTCGGTGCCGCCCTTGCCTTGGGCTTTATCCTGGGACGGCTCACGGCACGCTGAATACCTGGCACATAAATGCCCGTTCAAAGCCGCCCGCGAGGCGGCTTTTTGTTGCGCTGGATTTGGGTACAGTAGGTCTCCCCTTCGGTGCGATCACAACGCATAACAGCAGCACCGGACTCCTGCCAGGCCCCGGCACCGCCACGGCCAGGCTTTGCAAGCTTTGCTCACCCCCTTCGGCCTTGCGCCGGCACACGGAACCTACATATGGCCAGCAGCCTTCTCGCGTTGATCGACGACATCGCCACCATCCTTGATGACGTAGCGCTGCTTTCCAAGGTGGCCGCCAAGAAAACCGCCGGCGTGCTGGGTGACGACCTGGCGCTCAACGCCCAGCAGGTCTCAGGGGTCAAGGCAGACCGGGAACTGCCGGTGGTCTGGGCTGTGGCCAAAGGTTCTTTTGTCAACAAGGCCATCCTGGTACCGGCCGCGCTGGCCATCAGCGCGTTCATACCGTGGGCCGTCACGCCGCTGCTGATGGTGGGCGGTGCATTTCTTTGTTACGAGGGGTTTGAGAAACTCGCGCATAAATTCATGCACAGCGCAGACGAACAGGCGGCCGAGCATGAAGCACTGACCGCCGCACTGACCAACCCCGACGTAGACGTGCTGGCGCTTGAAAAAGACAAGATCAAGGGAGCGGTCCGCACCGACTTCATCCTGTCCGCTGAAATCATCGCGATCACGCTGGGCACCGTGCAGGCCAGTCCCTTCGTGACGCAGGTGGCTGTTCTGGGCGGTATCGCCCTTCTGATGACGGTGGGGGTTTATGGCCTGGTGGCAGGCATCGTGAAGCTGGACGATGGCGGGCTTTACCTTAGCCAGCGTGAAGGAGGCGGCGCCCTGGGCCGCTTGCAGCGCGGCGCAGGCCGCGCCATCCTGCTGACCGCTCCCTGGCTCATGAAAGGCCTTTCTGTGGCGGGCACCATCGCGATGTTCCTGGTGGGGGGCGGCATTTTGACGCACGGCTTTGCGCCGCTGCATCACGCGATCGAGCTGCTCGCGCAAAAAGCGTCGGCCATAGGCGGAGCAGGTGCCTTGCTGGTCGCGCTCACACCGCTGTTGATGGACGCACTCACAGGCTTGATCGCCGGTGCGCTGGTGTTGTTCGCCGCCATGCTGGTCAAGCGCGTCCTGGCGCGCCGCTGACACAGAAGAGAAGAGAGTGCATGGAGAATCCGGCAGTCAGTCGCCGGACTTTCCTGGCTTGGCCGGCTTTTCCGGTTCCTCGTGGCGGCCTTCAGTTTTGCCGGCGGGCTGGTCGTCCGGCACCGGAAATGGCCAGCGGCCTTTTTCACGGGGTGGTGCGGGCATGGCTGCTTCCCGCGCGCGCTGCTCCAGTGCCTTTCGGCTCTCGGTATCGGGCGCGGCAACTTTGGGTCTTGGCATGGGTGGTCTTTCGCAGGGAAGAAAGGCAGTGTATGAACGCAGGCGCGCAAAACGCCGGACAGCCACTGACCTTACTCCCCTGGGATGTCCTGTGGTGTAGTCTGCGGATGACGCCAGTTGTAGGAAGCTGGGGACGCCGGAAAATGCCGATGCATTCGGTGTAGCGGCTGTCGCGTCGTCTGCCTCGTTTATTGCGGCAAGCTGCTCTTGCGCTGTATCAGGTCGTGTTTGGCGAAGAGGTCGGCGATCCAGTCGACAAACACACGCACCTTGTTGCTCAGGTGGCGGTTGGGTGGGTACACCACATGGATGGGTTTGGCCTCGGAGCACCAGCCATTGAACAGGGGTTCCAGCGCACCGCTGCTGATGTGGTGCTGAACCAGGAAGGTGAGCGTCTGCAGGATACCCAGGCCTGCCAGCGCCGCCGCCACACCCGCGTTCGAGTCATTGACCGACAGCTGGTGGTGCCCGCCGATCTCCACCACCTCGCCGTCCTTTTGCAGGTTGACGGTGTAAAGCTTGCCGTCGCGCGGCGAAAAATAGCGGATCAGCTTGTGCGCCTGCAGCTCGCGCGGGTGCTGTGGCACGCCGTGGCGCTTGAGGTAGGCGGGCGAAGCGCAGGACATCAAATAGAACTCGCCGATGCGGCGTGCCACCAGCGACTGGTCGGTGATCTGCCCGCCGCGGATCACGCAGTCGACATTTTCGGCAAGGATGTCGATCGGCCGGTCGCTCACACCAAGCTCCAGCTGGATGTCGGGGTAGCGCGCATAAAAGTCGGGCAGGGCCGGAATCACCACGGCCAGGCCCAGTGATGAGGGAATGTCCACCTTGAGCCGGCCACGCGGGCTGGCCTTGGCGCGCGACATGCTCGACTCAAGCTCTTCCATTTCGCCCAGAAGGCGGCCCGCGCGCTCGTAGTAGGCCGCACCGTCGGCCGTCACGGTGACTTTGCGCGTGGTGCGGTTGAGCAGCTTGGTGTCCAGCGATTGTTCCAGCGTCTGGATCAGGCGCGTCACCGTGGGCTTGGGCATGCCCATGGAATCTGCCGCTTTGGTAAACGTGCCGGCCTCCACAACCCGTACAAAGGCCTGCATTGCGGAAAATTTATCCATGAAAGAGTCCTGTTCTGGTGAGGGCCGTCAGCGCGTGCCTTGCCTGGCGGGCCGGCGCTGCAAGAGGATATGGGGCGGATAACGGGGGCGGTAATAAAAAGAATGGCTGCCGGGGAAGAGGGGCATTTGCCAACAAAGGCTCATCGGCAAAACAGCGAGGGGCGATTGTGACCAGCCCAGCCGGTTCAGGTGCGGGGCGCGAAATAGCCCTGAGAACTTTCCGGGATTGCCCGCTCCCGATTGACCTTGCCCCACAGGGAAGGATGAAACTCCGCGCTCGGATGTTCATGGGAGCTTTCATGGGGGACCGTGATTTTCAGAGGAGAAGCCTGCTTGCTACCCCTCATTGTTGCACTGGTGAAATAAAGTATAAACAAAACGGCTATTTATTAAGGGAGTTGTCGCGCGTATCTTCTGCTGCATTGCAACAAAGAGGAGCCGCGTGCGGCTCGCCATGATGAACAGCCCACAGCCCGTCCCCGCAGGCGCCGACAAAAACCCCCCTCCCTGGGTGGAAAAACAGATCCAACTGGCACTGAAAAAGCCGCTGGACGTGCGCTTTTACGGCCGCCGCAGCGGCACGGGCGTTTCACCCCTGGTGGTGCATTTCCATGCCGGCGCGTTTGTAGGGGGGTCCCTGGAAGGCGGTTCCTGCGTAGCCGGGTTGCTGGCCCAAGCCGGCGCAGTGGTGATGTCGCTGGACTATCCGCTGGCGCCAGAGCACCCTTTCCCCAATGCTGTCGAAATAGGTTATGCCGCGCTGGTCTGGGCCGCCAAGGCTCGCCACAAGCTGGTCGGCGTCGGTGCGCCGGTTTTTGTGGCCGGCGAAGAGGCCGGTGGCAATATCGCTGCCGCCGTGGCGCTGATGGCGCGTGACCAGCATGAGCCGGCTCTGGCAGGGCAGATCCTGATGTCGCCCATGCTGGACCCATGCCTTGCGACCGCTTCGCTGCGCGACGCCGAAGCCGGGCCCGTGGGCTGCACCTGGGCCGACGGCTGGCACAAATACCTGCCCCGGGCCGAAGACGCAAGCCACCCTTACGCTGCACCCGGCGCCGCATTCCGCCTGGCAGGCCTTGCACCGACGTTGCTTATCACCGCGCAGGACGACCCGCTGCGCGACGAAACGCTGGCCTACGCCGCACGGCTGCGCGCCGCAGGCCTGGTTGCGCACGAGACCGTGTTGCCGGTTCCGACCGGCTGGCCCTGCAGCTATCTGCAGCCTTGCGACCACAAGGCTGCTTGGGGCCCTGTCCTGCATGAGCAGTACACCCGTTTTTTCGCTGATGCGCTGGCCGCGCATGCGACCCATTCCTGAGTTTCACAGTTCCTTTTTTCCTTTTTCTTTTGAGGGGTTTCACCATGACATCGATTCATCTGCACAACAACAAGCGCCGTTTGCTGGCAACCGTCGTGGCGGTACTGGCATTGACGGGCGTGACGGCTGTCATCTTCGGCGTTTCGGGCACGCGTGCCCAGTCCGCTGCGTCCGGCGAGCCGCAGGCCACGCCGGTCTCGGTGGCCACTGTCGTGCAAAGCGACGTGTCTGCCTGGGACGAGTTTTCGGGCCGGCTGGAAGCGGTTGAGCGCGTGGATATCCGCTCGCGTGTGGCCGGCACCATCCAGGCCGTGCACTTCCGCGAAGGCGCATTGGTCAAAAAGGGTGACCTGCTGCTGACGATTGACCCGGCACCCTACGCCGCCGAAGTGGCGCGCGCCGAAGCCCAGGTGGCCGCGGCGCAGGCCCGTGTGGCTCAGGCCAAAGGCGAACACGAGCGCTCACAGCGCCTGTGGGGCGAGCAGGCCATTTCAAAGCGCGAATTTGACGAGCGCACCAATGGCAAGGGTGAAGCCGACGCCAACCTGCGCGCCGCGCAGGCAGCCCTTCAAACGGCGCAGCTGAGCCTGGGGTATTCGCAGGTCCGCGCCCCGGTGGCCGGCCGCGTCGGCAAGCTCGAAGTGACGGTGGGCAACCTGGTCGCTGCAGGCCCGGGCGCACCCGTGCTGACCACGCTGGTGTCCGTGAGCCCGATCTATGCGAGCTTCGACGCCGACGAGCAGGTCGTGGTCAAGGCCCTCAAGGACGTGCAGGGCGCCAACGCCGGTATCGCGGGCGGCCGCAACCTGGACCGCATTCCGGTGCAGATGGGCACCGCCGCCAGCGCCGACACGCCGTTTGAAGGCAAGCTGCAGCTGGTCGACAACCAGGTGGACGCCCGAAGCGGCACCGTGCGTGCACGCGCTGTGTTCGACAACAAGGACGGCCAGCTGATTCCCGGCCAGTTCGCGCGCATCCGCATGGGCCAGGCCACCAAAGGCAAGGCATTGCTGATCAACGAACGCGCCGTCGGCACCGACCAGAACAAGAAGTTTGTGCTCGTGGTCGGCGCCGACAACAAGGCGATGTACCGCGAAGTCACGCTGGGCGCTTCCGTCGATGGCCTGCGTGTCGTCAAAAGCGGCCTGGCCGCCAATGAACGCATTGTGGTCAACGGCTTGCAGCGCATCCGCCCCGGTGCGCTGATCACACCGCAGCCGGTCGAGATGACCGCCAAGTCGGAACTCACCGAAAAAGCAGTGAAGGTCGCGGCCAAGTCCTGAGCCGCTCCTTCACCTGAACCAGAAGAATTGCCATGAATCTTTCCAAATTTTTTATTGACCGGCCGATCTTTGCCGGCGTGCTGTCGCTGCTGATGTTCATTGCCGGACTCATCGCGCTGCGCTCGCTGCCGATCGCCGAATACCCGGACGTTGTGCCGCCCACCGTGGTGGTGCGCGCCAACTACCCCGGCGCCAACCCCAAAGTGATTGCCGAGACCGTCGCCACTCCGCTCGAGGAATCCATCAACGGCGTGGACGGCATGCTCTACATGAGCAGCCAGGCCACCACCGACGGCCTGATGACGCTGAACGTCACCTTCAAGCTCGGCACCGACCCCGACAAGGCCCAGCAACTGGTGCAAAACCGTGTCTCGCAAGCCGAGCCGCGCCTGCCGGAAGAAGTGCGCCGCCTGGGCATTACCACCATCAAGAGCTCACCCGACCTCACGATGGTGGTGCACTTGCTGTCGCCCAACGACCGCTACGACATGACCTACCTGCGCAATTACGCGGTGCTCAATGTCAAGGACCGCCTGGCGCGCATCAATGGCGTGGGCCAGGTGCAGCTGTTCGGTTCGGGCGACTATTCAATGCGCGTCTGGCTTGACCCGCAAAAAGTGGCTGAGCGCGGTTTGTCCGCCGGCGACGTGGTACGCGCCATCCGCGAGCAGAACATCCAGGCCGCCGCCGGCGTCGTGGGCGCTTCCCCGGGCCTGCCCGGCGTGGACATGCAGTTGTCCATCAATGCCCAGGGCCGCCTGCAAAGCGAAGAAGAGTTCGGTGACATCATCGTCAAGACCGACAAGGGCGGCGCCGTGACGCGCCTGCGCGATATTTCTCGTCTGGAGCTCGGTGCTTCCGACTACGCCCTGCGTTCGCTGCTGGACAACAAACAGGCTGTGGCCGTGCCGGTGTTTGCCGCACCGGGCTCCAACGCCATCCAGATCTCCGACGATGTGCAGGCCGTGATGAAGGACCTGAAAAAGAGCATGCCCGAAGGCGTGGACTACGAAATCGTCTACGACACCACGCAGTTTGTGCGCTCGTCCATCGAGGCCGTGGTACATACGCTGCTCGAAGCCGTGGCCCTGGTGGTGCTGGTCGTGATCATCTTCCTGCAGACATGGCGCGCTTCCATCATTCCGCTGCTGGCCGTGCCTATTTCTGTCATCGGCACGTTTGCGGTGATGCACCTGTTCGGTTTTTCGATCAACGCGCTCAGCCTGTTCGGATTGGTGCTGGCCATCGGCATTGTGGTGGACGACGCCATCGTGGTGGTGGAGAACGTCGAACGCAACATCGAGGCGGGCCTGAGTCCGCGCGACGCCACCTACCGCGCCATGCGGGAGGTGTCCGGGCCCATCATCGCGATTGCCCTGGTGCTGATCGCCGTGTTTGTGCCGCTGGCTTTCATCACCGGCCTCTCGGGACAGTTCTACAAGCAGTTCGCGCTGACCATCGCGATCTCCACAGTGATCTCCGCTATCAACTCGCTGACCCTGTCGCCGGCACTCGCCGCCTTGCTGCTCAAGAGCCATGACGCACCGAAAGACGCGCTGACCCGCGGCATGGACAAGGTGTTCGGCCGCTTCTTCGCAGGCTTTAACCGCCTGTTCAGCCGCGGTTCCGAAAACTACAGCCGCGGTGTCAAGGGTGCGATTTCGCGCAAGGCCATCATGCTGGGCGTGTACCTGGTGCTGGTGCTGGCCACCGCAGGCCTCTTCAAGGCAGTGCCCAGCGGCTTTGTACCCGGGCAGGACAAGCAATACCTGATCGGTTTTGCCCAGTTGCCCGACGGCGCCACGCTGGACCGCACCGAGGACGTGATCCGCAAGATCAGCGACATCGCCATGAAACAACCCGGCGTGGAACACGCGATTGCTTTCCCCGGCCTGTCGATCAACGGCTTTACCAACAGCTCCAACTCGGGCATCGTGTTTCTCTCGCTCAAGCCCTTCGACGAGCGCAGGAGTGCAGACCTGAGCGCCGGCGCCATCGCTGGCCAGCTGAACGGAAAATTCGGCGGTATCCAGGAGGCGTTCATCGCCATGTTTCCGCCGCCGCCCGTGCAGGGCCTGGGCACCACCGGCGGCTTCAAGCTGCAGCTGGAAGACCGCGGCTCGCTTGGCTATGCCGCGCTGGACGCCGCCACCAAGGCCTTCATGGCCAAGGCCTACCAGACGCCCGAGCTGGCCGGCATGTTCTCCAGCTTCCAGGTCAATGTGCCGCAGCTCTATGCCGACATCGACCGCACCAAGGCGCGCCAGCTCGGCGTGCCGGTGACTGACGTGTTCGACACCATGCAGATTTACCTGGGCAGCCTGTATGCCAACGACTTCAACAAGTTCGGCCGCACGTATTCCGTGCGGGTGCAGGCTGATGCACCTTACCGCGCCCGCGCTGAAGACATCGGCCTCTTGAAGGTGCGATCGGTCACCGGCGAAATGGTGCCGTTGTCAGCGCTGATGAAAGTCACGCCGAGCTTCGGCCCCGAACGCGCCATGCGCTACAACGGCTTCCTGTCGGCCGACATCAACGGCGGCGCCGCACCCGGCTACTCGTCGGGCCAGGCGCAGGACGCGGTCGCCCGCATTGCGGCCGAGACGCTGCCGCCCGGCATCAGCTACGAGTGGACGGACCTCACGTACCAGGAAATCATTGCCGGCAACTCGGCCATGTGGGTGTTCCCGCTGGCGCTGCTGCTGGTCTTCCTGGTGCTGGCCGCGCAGTATGAAAGCCTGACCCTGCCGATCGCCATCGTGCTGATCGTGCCCATGGGCCTGCTGGCCGCCATGCTGGGCGTGAAGCTGACGGGAGGCGACAATAACATCTTCACGCAGATCGGTTTGATCGTGCTGGTGGGGTTGTCGGCGAAGAACGCGATTTTGATCGTGGAGTTCGCACGCGAGCTGGAGTTTGCCGGGCGCACGCCGCTGCAGGCCGCGATTGAAGCCAGCCGCCTGCGTTTGCGCCCCATCCTGATGACTTCGCTGGCTTTCATCATGGGCGTGCTGCCCCTGGTGCTGTCCTCCGGTGCGGGTGCCGAAATGCGCCACGCCATGGGTGTGGCGGTGTTCTCGGGAATGATCGGCGTGACGGCTTTCGGCCTGTTCCTCACGCCGGTGTTCTACGTCACGCTGCGCCGCCTCACGGGCAACCGTCCGCTCAAGCTGCATGGCGAAGTGCCGCACGTCGAGGCCTTCGCAGGCAGTGGTGGTGCAGGCGCGCACGCGCAGCCGGCAGCGCCCCTCAAGCTTCACGAATAACAACAAGCATCAAAGGTACAGGAGTTCATCATGAACCACACAACGTCCAAACTGCGCACCGCGCTGCTGCCTTTGCTGGCCGCCCTGGTGCTGGCCGGCTGCGCCACCAGCGCGTCGGTTGACCCGGCGAGCATTCCGGCTGCGCCTTCCGCCTACAAGGAAAACGCTGTCGCCGTCGCGACGGCGCCTGCAGCAACCGCTCCGCAATCACAAGGCACCTGGTGGAAGGCGTTCGCCGACCCGGTGCTCGACCAGCTGGTCGAGCAGGCCGGCGCCAACAACAACAGTGTCAAGGTGGCCGCGGGGCGGCTGGCCCAGGCGCGCGCCATCCTGCGCAACACCGATGCCGACCGCCTGCCGCAAGTCGGTTTGAGCGGCGGCGCCGTGCGCCAGAGCAACATCACCACCAACCGCGTCGCGCAGACCACGGTGACGGCGGCGGCCACCTTTTCGTATGAAGTTGATTTGATCGGCAGGCTGTCGCTGAACTCTGACGCCGCATCGCTGGATGCGAAATCGCGCGAAGCCTTGCTGCGCAGCACCCAGCTGCTGGTGCAGGCCGATGTGGCGCAAACCTACCTCAACCTGCGCGCGCTCGACACCGAACGCACGCTGGTGCGTGACACACTGCAGGCTTACCGCAACACGCTGCGCCTGACGGAAGTGCGCTTCAAGGAGGGCGACGTGGCCGAGCTCGACGTGGCCCGTGTGCGCACCGAGGTCGCCTCAACCGAGTCCGATGCACTGGCGCTCGACCAGCGCCGCGCCGTGCTGGAGCATGCCCTGGCTGTGCTGGTGGGCGAGGTGGCGTCGAACTTTGCCGTCGCGCCCACCGAGTGGTCGACCGCGCTGCCGGTCATCCCGGCCGGTGTGCCCAGCACCGTGCTGGAACGCAGGCCCGATGTGTCTGCCGCGCAAAGCACCATGCAGGCCGCGCAGGCCCGCGTTGGTGTCGCCCAGGCTGCGTGGTTCCCGACCTTTTCGCTGACGGGCAACGCAGGTTATG
Source organism: Polaromonas sp. P1_G4 (assembly GCF_056405475.1). Classification (NCBI taxonomy): domain Bacteria; kingdom Pseudomonadati; phylum Pseudomonadota; class Betaproteobacteria; order Burkholderiales; family Comamonadaceae; genus Polaromonas; species Polaromonas sp. P1_G4. The sequence goes on along the minus strand of NZ_JBFUCA010000011.1, from coordinate 8,593 downwards.
CCGCGCCCGAGATCAAGGACCTGTTCAAGGTTTCGACCCAGGCCTGGGGCGTGGGTGCTTTGCTCTCGCTGCCGATCTTTGACGGCGGACGCCGCAAGGCCGGCGTGCAGAACGCGAATGCTGAACTCGACATCGCCTTGGCCAACTACCGTGAACAGATCCTCGTCGCCTTCAAGGACGTGGAAGACCAGCTCTCGGCCCTGCGCCTGCTGGCCGAGCAATCGGAAGCGCAGTCGCGTTCCGTCGCTTCGGCCACACGCGCCACGGTGCTGTCGGATTCACGCTACCGCAATGGCTTTGTCAGCCAGCTTGAACTGTTGGACGCGCAACGCAGCGAACTGCGCAACCGCCGCCAGGCGCTGCAGGTCAAGACCGCGCAGTACCTGGCAACGGTGGGTCTGATTCGGGCGCTGGGTGGCGGCTGGAGCACTTGAACACCCCTGTTGAGGCTCACTTCGTGTAGCCTCCTCTCCCCTTGCAGGGGACGGCGCCTGCGGCCTGGCGGAGCCAGTTCCGCGGCTCCTGCTGGTGAGGAGGGAAGCGCTCTCTGCCGGTTGTTGCTATCTAATTGATAGCTGGTGGCGCAGGTTCCTATTGGGCTGGAGGCCTGAATCGGTCCTGAAAATGACCTGAAAAGTGCTCTGAACGCTGTTTTGGAGCCTTTTGATCACCCAAAATAGCCTGTAGACCTTCAAAAAGGCCTTTTTTGAGTGCCAAAAGTGGCTGTGGCGCAATCAGGACATGCGCGAGCAGCTATTAAATTGATAGTGATTAGGCAGCGCTTGCAGCCGCTGGGGCTGGCCATCTGTTAAAACACTTGGCTTCCTTCTTTGTTCTTCTTTGTGTCTGCCCCCTGATGCCCGCTTCACCTGCTGTTCCTGTCACTTCTTCCGTTGCCTCTTCTCCTGAGCCCGCCACCATCCACTGGACGGAGGGCGGCGAGGCGCGTTCTGCGCGCTGGCGTTCCGAGCGCGGCGCGCCGGCGCCGAAGCGCGTGGTGATCGCTGACGACACCCTCGCGGCCGACGCTGCTTACCGCCTGGCCTGTGAAGGCACGGGCCTGCTCTGGCGTGGCGACTTCCAGAATGCCCGGCTACTGCTGCAGGCGCTGGCCCGCCGCGTCGACAAACCGGCCAAACCCAAGCGCGAGAAACGCGTGAAGGACCAGAAAGCCGGAGAGGCCAGCGCCCCCGTTGAAGCCGCCGCGCCGGTGTTCCCGGAAGCGTTTCACCTGCACCGCCAGGCGCAGGCGCAGCGTGCCCGCGTGCTGGGCATGGTGCTGATTCCGTTTGACGCGGACTACAGCATTCCCTTGCGCCGCGCGCCCGATGCCAAAAAGGCGTGTGCCGAAGCCTGGGGACCAGCCCGGGATGGAACGGTTCCCTCGGTTGCATCACTGCGCGAGCTGATGGGTTTCATCAGCTCGCACGAATGGCGCCGCAAGGGCGTGCCGATTCCCGCCCTCGGCGAAGACGGGCCGCACAACCGCATCCATCCGCACTACGGCGTTTTCTCGCCGGTGCGCGGCGAATACATCGACCTGGTGGCGCAGGCGCCCGTGCCGGAAGGCACCGAGGACCTGACCGGTTTTGACATTGGCACCGGCACCGGTGTGCTGGCCGCCGTTCTGGCGCTGCGCAGCGGCATCCAGCGCGTGGTGGCCACCGACCAGGACCCGCGTGCGCTGGCTTGCGCACGCGACAACCTCAAGCGCCTGGGCTTTCCACAAGTCGAGGTGCGCGAAGCCAACCTGTTTCCCGACGGTAAGGCGCACATCATCGTCTGCAACCCGCCGTGGTTGCCCGCGCGGCCCGGCTCCCCGCTGGAGCATGCTGTGTATGACGAAGACAGCCGCATGCTGCTGGGTTTCCTCAACGGCCTGGCGGCGCACCTGGAGCCCAAAGGCGAGGGCTGGCTGATCCTGTCGGACATCGCCGAGCACCTGGGCCTGCGCACGCGCACCTGGCTGCTGGCGACGATCGATGCGGCGGGCCTCAAGGTGGTGGACCGGCTGGACGCGCAGCCGCATCACCCCAAGGCCTCGGACGCCAGCGATGCGCTGCATGCGGCGCGCGCGGCGGAAGTCACGTCGCTGTGGCGATTGGCCGCCAAATAGAAACCAGAAGCTGGGTGGGATGAAGACTGAACCACGCGCTACCGTCCTGCTGGCCCCGATGGAAGGCCTGCTGGACTTTGTGCTGCGCGACATCCTCACGCGGGTCGGTGGCATTGACCGCTGCGTCTCTGAATTCATCCGCATCACCGACCAGCTGCTGCCCGAGCGCGTGTTCTATCGCATCGTGCCCGAGCTGCACCACGGCGGCCGCACGCTGGCCGGTGTGCCGGTGCGTGCGCAGCTGCTGGGTTCCGACCCGGGCTGCATGGCCGAGAATGCCGCGCGGCTCGCAGGCCTCGGTCCGGCGGGCATTGACCTGAACTTTGGTTGCCCGGCCGCGGTGGTCAATCGCCACGGCGGCGGTGCATCGCTGTTGCGCGAGCCCGAAACCCTGACGGCCGTTGTCGGCGCGGTTCGCCGGGCGGTGCCGGCCGGCATGCCCGTGTCGGCCAAGATGCGGCTGGGCTACGAAGACGATGCGCGTGCCGTTGAATGCGCGCTCGCCATCGAAGCCGGCGGTGCCGGCGAGCTCGTGGTGCACGCCCGCACCAAAGCCCAGGCCTACAAACCGCCCGCCTACTGGGAACGCATCGCCGACATCCGTGCCGCGGTCAGGATTCCGGTGGTGGCCAATGGCGAGATATGGACAGTGGAAGATGCGCGGCGCTGCCGTGAAGCTTCGGGTTGCGACGTGCTGATGATCGGCCGCGGCGCGGTGCGCGACCCGGGCCTGGGGCTGGCGATCAAGGCCGACATGGCTGGTGGGCACCATGCTGCTGTAAGCTGGCCTACGCTGCTGCCGCTGATCGCCGAGTTCTGGCACATCGTCTGCTCACGGCTTGAGACACGTGCGAGAGCGGGGCGCCTCAAGCAGTGGTTGAATTTTTTGCGGCGGCGGTTTCCGGAGGCGGAGGTCGCCTACCAGGCGATCAAGACGGTGAATGATCCCGTGCTGATCGATGAATGGCTGGCTCAGCTGCTGCAACCTGGCGAGAGTGACAAGCCTTCCGCGCGCTTGCCTTTGGCCGTGATGGCTTGAAGGCCCAAGTCTGAGCGCCGCACAGATTGCAACCAGGCTTTACACAAACACTCCCGCGGCTTTGCTGCGCCGACACGTCGCCGGAACACCATGAAGGCTCTTCCATCCAAAGGAGTCGATCATGAAATCAAAAGCCATTGTGTGTGCCATCGCCGCCGCGTCGCTGGGCTTTGCCTCGCTCTCGTTTGCGCAAGGCTACGACGGGCGCAGCCAGCGCGGTGAGTCTCCCCGTGTTGAACAGCGCGGGTCTGTCGGTCCCGGTTACAGTCGCGACGATGGTCCCGGCTATGGTCCCGGTTATGGTCGCGCAGACGCCCGTGCAGACGATCGCGGCGGGCGCGGTTTTGACCATCGTGACGACCGCCGTTATGCCCGCAATGACCGCCACTTCGATGGTCACGGCCCGCAGTTCTACCGCGGCGGCCGCATCCCAAATGAGTACCGCGGCCGTCAGTATGTGGTGAATGACTGGCGCGGGCATCGCCTCCATGCGCCGCCGCGCGGCCAGCAGTGGGTGCAGGTGGGCGCGGACTATGCACTCATCGCCATCGCCACCGGTGTGATCGCGCAGCTGGTGCTGAACTGAACTTTCGGTGCGGCGCCGGGAAATCCATACCCGGCGCCGTCCTGAGTCCTCGGTGAAATGAAGCTCTTTCTGTGGTGCTGCCGTCAGGCTGCCATCACGGCGGGGGCTTTGTGCATCAGGCGGCTGCGAATGTCAGTGAGCGCCAGAACCTGCGCACCCTGTGCATCAAAGTTATCCGGTGAAAGCCAGCTGTCAAAGGTCTTCTTCAAGAGCGGCCATTCACCGTCGATGATGGAAAACCAGGCGGTGTCGCGGGTCCTGTTCTTGTAGACGAGGAGCTGCCGGAAAACGCCTTCGAAGCTGAAGCCGAGCCTGGCGGCCGCGCTGCGTGACGGCGCGTTGAGGCTGTCGCATTTCCACTCGTAGCGGCGGTAGCCGAGCGTTTCGAAGACCAGCTTCATCAGCAGGTACTGGGCTTCGGTGGAGGCGCGGCTGCGCTGCAGCAGTGGCGAGAAGATCACGTGCCCTACCTCAATGACGCCGTTGGCGGTATCCATGCGCATCAGCGACAGCGTCCCGACCGCGCGCTGGGTGCCGGCGTCCACGACCGTGTAATGCAAAGGGTCGGCGCTGGCTGCGTTGCGTTCGAGGTAGGCATCGAAATCGCTGCGCGCGGTAAATGGCTCGGGGGCCAGGTAGGTCCAGGCCCGGCCGTCGGGTGCGGCGGCGTAGGCGGTGAACAGGTCGTCGCCATGGCGCCTGGCGTCCAGCGGCTCGAGGCGGCAATACCGGCCTTCGAGTGTGATGCGTGGCGGCCTTTGTCTTGCTGTCCAGCCCTGCATGGCTTCGCCAATGGGTTGCCCGTAGGCGTTTGTGCGTGTGGTCATCGATGCTCCTGTGAGTTTGATCGCCTAGGTTAAGATCTTTGTGGCTCTTCATAAAGTGCCATAAAGTGGTTATTTCGTGGTGCCACGATCTGCGACCAAATTCTTTGCCGTTCAACAACCCTTGCGCGATGCCCTCTACCAATTTCGCTAACAAGTCCGCTCCAAAGCACTCCGCCCCGCAGGGTTTCCTGGAAGCTCCACTGGACAGGTCCGACGCCGAGCCTTTGCAGCGCCAGCTTTACCGCAGGCTCAAGGAGGCCATCCTCAAGAGCCAGCTGGCTGCGGGCAGCCGCCTGCCCGGCTCGCGCGCATTGGCGCAAACCCTGTCGGTCTCGCGCAATACCGTGGCGATTGCCTACGAACACCTTGTATCCGAAGGCTATGTCCGCGCCGACCGGCAGGGAAGCACCGTGGCGGCTCTGTTGCGCCCGGCCACGCAACAGGCGCAGCCCGAGGCCACCGCGCCATCCCGCGTGGCACTGCGCCTGTCCCGCATCCGGTCGGGGCCCGCACGCCTTGACACCAGCACCGCCTTGCGCCCCGGTGTGCCGGCGCTTTCCCACTTTCCGCTGGCCGTCTGGCGCAGCATGCTGGACCGCGCGGTGCGTGAGGCCTTGCCGGCGGCGCTGCATTACGGCGACCCTTTCGGTCAGGCTGAACTGCGCACCGCCATTGCGCGCCACCTGGCAATCACGCGCGGCGTGCATTGCGAGCCGGCGCAGGTCATCGTGACGGAAGGGGCGCAGGAGGCGCTCATGCTGTGTGTGCGCTTGCTGACCAACCCGGGCGACACGGCCTGGGTGGAAGACCCGGGCTACCGGGGCGCCAAGGCAGCGATGCATGCGGGTGACCTGCGCATCGTGCCGAAACGCATGGACGACGAAGGCCTGCACATCGGCGCGGCGGATTGGCGCTCACGCACGCCACGGCTGATTTACACGACGCCTTCGCACCAGTATCCGATTGGCGTGGTGATGTCGGTGGCACGCCGCCTGGCCTTGATGTCTGCCGCGCGCAGGCACGGCGCCTGGATCATTGAAGACGACTACGACAGCGAATTCCGCCACGCCGGCGAACCCATAGGCGCCATGCAGGGCCTGGTGGCCGATGCGCCTGTGCTCTACGTCGGCACGTTTTCCAAAACCATGTTTCCCTCGTTGCGCCTGGGTTTTTTGGTCATGCCAAAGCCACTGCTGGCTTCAGCGCAGGACGCCTTGCGCGAGATGCTTCGCGGCGGCCACAGCCATGAGCAGCTTGCCATGGCCGGCTTCATCGAGTCCGGGCAGTTTGTGCGCCACCTGGGGCGAATGCGGCGGCTGTACCGTGAGCGCCAGCATGCCCTGCGGGAAGCATTGACGCGGCACCTGCGCGTTCCGCATGTCATTGAAGGCGGGCAGGGCGGCCTGCACCTGGCAGTCCGGCTGCCGCGGGACTTTGCGGACGTTCGCATTGCGGAAGCTGCCCGGCGGTACGGGATGGCGCCCATGCCGCTTTCCTCGTTTGCCATGGCGCCGGCACCTGAAGACAACGGCCTTGTGCTGGGCTACGGAAACACCGCGACTGAGCTGCTGGACCCTCTCGTCAAACGCCTGTCGCAGCTGGTGCTGACGGCAGGAGGCTGAGCCCGGCGCACAATGGCACCATGAAAACACCCAAGAGGCTGCAGTCGCTGCTCGAAGAAGGCCTGATCGATACAGTGGTACGGCAACTGATGAGCGGCAAGGAAGCCATGGTGTACGTGGTGCGCTGCGGCGACGAAACGCGCTGCGCCAAGGTCTACAAGGACGCCACCGAGCGCAGCTTTCGCCAGGCAGTGGACTACACCGAGAACCGCAAGGTCAAGAACACCCGGCAGGCGCGCGCTATGGCCAGGGGCACGCGCTTCGGCCGGCAGGCCACCGAAGCAGCCTGGCAAAGCGCCGAGGTGGATGCCCTGTACCGGCTGGCCGCAGCCGGCGTGCGCGTGCCCAAACCGCACAACTTTTGCGATGGCGTGCTGCTGATGGAGCTGGTGACCGACGAACATGGTGACGCCGCACCGCGCCTGAACGACGTGGAATTCACGCCTGAAGACGCACGCCTGCACCACGCCACGCTGCTCACGGAAGTGGTACGCATGCTGTGCGCCGGTGTTGTGCACGGCGACTTGTCGGAATTCAATATCCTGCTCGGTGTGACAGATGGCCAGCCCGGCCCGGTCATCATCGACCTGCCGCAGGCGGTGGACGCCGCCGGCAACAACCACGCGGGCCGCATGCTGCTGCGCGACGTGGCCAACCTGCGCGGCTTCTTCGGCCGCTTTGCGCCGGAGCTGCTGCAAACCGACTACGGCAGCGAGATCTGGGACCTGTACCAGCGCGGCGTGCTGCAGCCCGAGACGGTGCTGACGGGCCGCTTTGCCCACAAGACCGGGCCGGTCAACCTCGGCGCCGTGATGGGTGAGATCGACGATGCGCGTGCTGAAGAGTCAGCGCGGCGGCTGCGCATACAACAAGCCCGTTAGGTGCGTCTTTTCGCGAGGCGCTAGTGCGCCGGCGCAGTGGCAGCGCGCTTGCCGCCCAGCGTCACGCGTGCCGTGACATACGCCAGCAAGGCGCATCCGGCGATGCCGGCCACCATGGGGCGGGCGCTGCCGTCTACAAACACGCCCACCACCGCCATCACCACCGCGCCGGTGACAAACTGCAAGGTGCCCATGAGGGCCGAGGCCGTGCCGGCTATGGCGCCGTGTTCTTCCAGTGCCAGTACGGCGGTGGTTGGAACCACCAAGCCCAGAAATCCATAGCCCACCAGCATCAGCGCGATCATCACGTCCAGCCTTTCGATGCCCACCAGGTTCAGCACCAGCAGCAGGGCCATCACGGCGGCATAACCCGTCACGGCCACTTTCACGATGGGCACAAGCCCGAAACGCGCAGCCAGCTTGCCGGTGAACTGCGAAACCCCGATGAAGGAGGCTGCGTTGACTGCAAAGGCGATGCTGTACTGGCGCGGTGTCAGGCCGTAGTGGTTGATCAGCACAAAGGACGAGTTGGCAAGGTAGGCAAAAAAGCTCGAGATGCCGAAGGCGCCGATGAACACCAGGCCCATGAAATGGCGGTCGCGCAGCAGCACGCCGTAGGCGGTCAATGCGCTGCCAAAGCTGCTGTCCACGCGTTGTTCGGGCGGTCGCGTTTCCGGCAGAGTGAAGGCCACCAGCACCAACCCTGCAGCGGCGGCCACGGTGACGGCCCAGAACACGCTGCGCCAGCCGAAGGCCTCAATGAGGAAGCTGCCGGCCAGCGGCGCCAGGATGGGCGAGACGCTGAAGACCAACATCAGCAGGGACATGAGGCGCGCGGCGTCGTGGCCGGTATGCAGGTCTCGCACTACCGCGCGCGGCACCACCATGCCGGCGCAGGCGCCCAGGCCCTGGATGAAGCGCAGCACCACCAGCGTCTGGATGTCAGGCGCCAGCGCGCAGCCGATGCTGCCGGCGGCAAACAGCAGCAGGCCGAAGTACAGCGGCGGCTTGCGGCCCACCATGTCGGAGACCGGGCCGTAGATGATTTGCCCAATGCCGAGGGAGATGAAAAACGCCATCAGGCTGGCTTGCACCGCGCCCATGGAGGCGCCCAGGCTGTGCCCGATGGAAGGCAGCGCGGGAAGGTACATGTCGATGGCGAAAGGGCCGATGGCGGACAGCAAACCCAGCACCAGGGCTGCCCGGAAGAAACTTTTTGTCATGAATGAAATGAAGTCAAGCCGCTTTGTGTATCAGTAACAAGGTGGAAGGCCTTGCACCCAAACGGCACTGTTAAAACCGCCATTGAAAACGCACCAGGGCGGGGCGCAATGACGGTAAGAAATTATCTGCGGCTATTGTCGCTGACCTCGCTGTCTCTTGCTTGCACTGCGCCGGTAACCTGTCAGGCCTGACAGGGGCCGAAATGTAAGCGGGACACTGTGTTGATTCAAACTGTAATGAAGCCGCAATACGGGGTTTAACCTGAGGTCTTTGGACGAACAGGAGCGCACCCCGATGC
>NZ_JBFUCA010000010.1:0-19441 GCF_056405475.1 Polaromonas sp. P1_G4 | reverse complement strand
ACATCCTTGCGGATGTAGTTGGCCATGACCTTGCTGCTGGGCGTGATGTCCCACGAAGCGCCGATCATCTGCGCCGCCACCTTGCTGCGCGACAGCGCATTGCCCTCAAAGTTGTCACGGTTGTAAACCGCCCAGGCCCGGATCTCGCCGAAGTCGTAGGAGCCCACCAGCATCCACTTGTTCCTGAAATCATTGAGCAGGGCGCCGCCGCGTTTGCTGTCCCTTCCGTAGCCGACGCCCAGGCCCAGCGGGCCGCCGCCTTCGCCGTAGCTCAGCGAGACATCGGTCTGCTTGTAGTCGCTTTCAAAGCGGATCGGGCCGGCCGCGGTTTCCGGCAGGCCTTCACCATTGAAGTAATGGCCGGCGCGGAAAACGAAGTTGCTGATCACCGGGCTGGCGTAGCCGATGGCATTGGACACCCGGGTGCGTGCATTGAAGATGGAGGAGCCAATCGCGGTGGCGCCGGCATCGTGGATGACGTACTCGACATTGCGGCCCAGGATCGCGTAGATCGGCGTGCGGCTGGGTGCGGCCGAGTCAATGCGCCCGATGTTGACCACCCCGAAGTCGCCGCCAATTCCCACGAACGAATTGCGGTACATCGGCGAGGTCGTCGCCCCGGTGTCGGAAGAGATCGCAGCCTCGATCCCGAAGAAGGCCTTGAGCCCTCCGCCCAGGTCCTCGGTTCCCTTGAAGCCGAACCGGGACGCGTTGCCCGTGATGAGCGTCTGCGAGACCGAGCCGGTCTTCGAGTTCTCGAAGCTCGTATCCATCTTCCCGTAGATCGTTACCGTGCTTTGCGCCAACGCGGCAACGGGTGCTATTGCACCGGCAGCAACCGCTGCCAGGCAGATCATCTTGTAATTCATTCCTCACTCCTCAAAGTTTTCTATAGATAGCGGGAGCCCAATCACCGCCGTATGGATATTCGCGGGCAAAGTTCGCCCAGGCCCGAGAAGATTTCGTCTTCCACGGGGCAGCAACTCACAGGTGCGTGTATGTGCGCGTCAACCGTCTGGCTGCGGCAGCGTGGTGGGGTGGTGAAGGTTCATGCGCGGCTATTCCAGAACAATCTTGTTGGCCTGAGCGACATCCTTGAAGAACCGGATGCGTTGAATGACTTCCTGCCGGTATTCGGCGGGGCGCACGTTCTCGGGCAGCATCGCACCGCGTTTGCGCCAGGCTTCCAGCGTGTCCTTGTCGCGAAGAATGGTGCGTACCGCGTCGTAGAGTTTCTGGATGATGGCCTCCGGCGTTTTTGCCGGCGCTGCCAACCCCGTCCACGACGTGAGGTTCAGGTCGGGCAGCTTGAGTTCGTCGAAGGTGGGAACATCAGGCAACTGCGGTGCGCGCAGCGGCGAGGCGACGGCCAGTGCGCGCAGGCTTCCGCTCTGCAGCATGGCCAGGTTGGAGGGCAGGTTGTTCCACGTCAGCTGAACCTGCCCCGAGAGCAGATCCGTCAGTGCCGGTCCGGCGCCCCGGTAGGGAATGTGCGTGATGAACAGGCCCAGCTTCGACTTGAGCAGCTCCATGCTCAGGTGTGCCACCGAGCCGTTGCCCGACGATGCGTAGTTCAATTTGCCGGGGTTGGCCTTGGCGTAGCGTACAAATTCGGCAAAGGTCTTGACCGGGAGCTTGGCGCTGGCGACCAGCACGTTCGGCAGCCTGTCGATCAGCGTGATGTAGGCGAAATCGTTCACTGCGTCATAAGGCAGGTTGGGTGACACCGCCGGATTGACCACATGGGTCGACTGCGAAGTGACGACCAGCGTATAGCCATCGGGCGCGGCCTTTGCAACAATGCCGGTGCCAATGGCGCCACCTGCGCCGGCCTTGTTGTCGATCACGACCGGCTGGCCCAGCAGCCTGCCCAGTTTGTCGGCCATGGCGCGTGCTGAGATGTCCACCGCCCCGCCCGGCGGGAACGGCACGATGAGGGTAATGGGACGGCTCGGGTAAGCCTGCGGCTGGCTGAATGCCGGGCACGCCACCGCGCTCGCCGCGCCGGCCGCTATGCCCAGGAATTTGCGACGGCTTGGGATGGTGATCATGCTGTGTCCTTGATGTTGACGTGGCGTTTCGGGTGAGTGGTTTCTTCCCTGATGTACCCCGCGATGGCCTGCAGCACCAGGTGAATGCGCTTCTTGAGTTCAGGAAACTGCCGCTTCGGCTCGCGTGTTGTTTCGTTGAGGTAGAGCGACCTGTTGATTTCGATCTGCAGGCTGTGCTGTCCGTGTGCGGGCCGGCCAAGAGTGCGCACCAGGTCTTGCCCCGCATAGGGGTCGTTCAGTGCGACGGTGTAGCCTTGCCGCTTGAACTCGTCCCCGACGAAGTCAGCGAAAGCCGCGCTGCAGCTGGCGCCATGCAGGTTGCCCAGCACGATGTCGGCCAGCGGCTTGTCCGGCAACCCCAGGCGCACATACGCGTTGCTCGGCATGGAATGGAGGTTGAGGTGCCACCGTTCACCCTGCGGGGTGCTTGACTGGGCCAGCGCGTCCTCCAGCGCATGGCGATACGGCCGCCAGCAGCTTTCAATCCGGTGTTTGATTTCGCTGGCATGAAGCCGGCGGCTGTAGATCGGCTGTAGTGTCGGAGTCTTGCTGAACACCAGGCCGTTACCCAGCCGCAGGCAGGGTTGAGAAGGGGCCACTGGCTCAGCCCACTCTCCGTCCAGCATCGCAAGGTCGATGTCGTCCTCGCTGCGGTTGGGGTCGATATAGCTGCGCGGAAACGTCGCGTGCACCAGCGTCGCGCCGACCAGCGGCGCCGCGTCCCAAAGTTGCTCGATCAGCGTGTCTTCGCATTGCCGCAGTTGCTGCAATTCAATGGAAAAATCGAAGTCCTGCGGATAGTAGGTGCCGCTGTGGGGGGAGTCGCACACCAGTGCGATGGGATCAACGACGGGTCGGACGACTTTGACGGGTTCGGCGCGGGACATGGTTTGGCTCATGGCGGGTAGTGTGGCGCCGCGAGTGCTGCGCGACAAACGACAATTTCAAAGCTGCTGATTAGATGATCTAATAGGGCCATGAAATTCAAGTCGCCGTCGCTGGCCGAACTGCACGCGTTTCTTGGGGTCTGCCAATTGGGGAGTTTTCGCCGCGCGGCGGAAGTTCTCTCTGTCACGCAGGGCGCCGTCAGCCAGGCCATCCTGCGCCTGGAACAACGGCTCGGCTGCAGCCTGTTCGACCGTCAGCAGGCGGGCGTTGTGCCCACAGTCCGCGGGCGCGAATTCCAGAAGCTGGTCGAAACCCATGTCGCCGGGCTGGAGGCGGCGGTCACCCAGTTCGGCGGAGAGTCATCGCAACACAAAGTGCGGGTGAGCGTCATACCAACCCTCGGAACGCGCTGGCTGGTCCCCAGGCTCGCGCAATTCAAGTCCTTGAATCCCAATGTTGAGGTGGAGCTGCGCCAATTTCATTTCGACGAGGACTTCAAGCGCGACGACGTGGACCTGTGGATCGCGCTCAGGCGTCCCGGAAGGAGGTGGCCACGCGGTATCCGTGGATGCTATCTGCTGGGCAACGAGATCACGCCCGCATGCACACCCGCACTTGCGCGAAGCATTCAGCATCCGCGGGATCTCGCGGCGCATACCCTTCTTCATCATATCAACTACCCCGACAACTGGGCCGTGTGGATGGAGGGTGCAGGTTTAAAGCAGCCCAAGCCAGCATTGGGCCCGGGGTTCGATCTGGGCAACAACCTCATCGTCGCGGCATGCGCCGGCATGGGAGCCATCGTCATCCAGCCGTGCCTCATCGAGAGCGAACTCGAAAGCGGCAAGCTGGTCCTGCCCTTCGACACCCGGGTCCTGATCGCGCGCGGCTATTACCTTTGCCAACGATCAGCTGCCGCCCACAGTAATCGCGCCGTTGAAGCGTTTGCCTCATGGCTGCAAGAGCAGGCCGGCAACACGGCCGGCGCCTGACCTCTCCCAGGCGCTGCGATCAGGCTGCGCCGGCCCCGTCCTCGCGGGCCGGCAGGCCCATGCCCTTGGGCAATCCCTCGCGCAGTGCTTCGATAAAGCGGCGCAGCTTGGCCGGATAAAAATTCGAATAGGGGTAGATCAGGTAGACCGGCAGGGGCTCAGCACACCACTGCGGCGCCAGGTGCAGCAGCCGGCCTTCGGCCACGTCGCCCGCCACCAGCCAGGTCGAAGCGATGCTTGCGCCCAGGCCCAGCAGCGTGGCGTTGCGCAGGGCAAACAGGCTGTCCGTGCCCAGGCGCGGCTGTATTGCAAAGCGGTGCTCTTCGCGGCGCTGGTCGGCGTGGCGGCGGATCAGCACCACCTCGTTGCGGTAGAACGTTTGCAGGGCCAGCCAGGGCAGGGCCTGCAGACCGGTGGGATGCAGCGGCGGCGGTTTGTTTTGCAGCAATGAGGGCGCTGCCACCACGATGCGCCGGACTTCAGCGATCTTCACAGCCACCAGGGAGGGGTCTTCCACCGTGCCCACATGCACCGCGCAGTCGATGCCCTGCGTGATGAAGTCGGGCGTGCCGTCATGCAGCAGCCACTCCACCGTGACGCGTTCGTGGCGCCGCAAATAGTCGACCACCGGCCCCACCAGCTGCTGCTGGCCCAGCGCATGCGGTACCACCACACGCAGCGTGCCCTCCGGCACTTCCTGTGTGCCGCGCAGGTCGGCCTCAAAAGCCCCCCAGTTGCCCAGCAGCTCCTTGGCACGGGCAAAGCAGCGCTCGCCACCCTCCGTCAGTTTCATCGCGTGGGTGGAGCGCTGCAGCAGCTTCAGGCCCAGCGAACGTTCCAGCGCCTGAAGGCGCCGGCTGACTGTGGGTTGCGTGGCGTTCATCTGCGCTGCGGCGGCGGACAGGCTGCCCGCCTCCACGATGCGCACAAAGGTCTGCATGAGTTCGATCCGGTCCGGTGCGGTTTTCATGAGGTACCCCAGGTTGCTTATGCGTTTTGCGTATGACCATTGTGCCCAATAGCAGCCTTCACAGCGCAAAACCTCACCCGCATACTCGCATCCTGCCTCAAATCGGGATTTTCCTCATGACTTCTACAGCTAATACGCATGACCAGACCGGGCCCGGCTTGCCGTTCCCATTGATTCTCCTGCTCGCCACCGGTGCCGGCCTGGCCGCAGCCTCGCTCTATTACAGCCAGCCCATGCTGGCCTTGCTGCTTGCTGAGTTCCAGTCCACGCCCGCCGCCATCGGCCTGGTGYCCACGCTGACCACGCTCGGTTATGCGCTGGGCATAGGACTCCTCGCGCCGCTGGGCGATCGCTATGACCGCCGGCGCATCATCCTCGGCAAGGCCGCCGCTCTGGTGCTGGCGTTGCTGCTCGCCGCCGCCGCGCCGTCCGTGGCGGTGCTCGCACTGGCCAGCCTCGCGATCGGTCTTGCGGCCACGCTGGCGCAAGACATCGTGCCGGCCGCCGCCACACTCGCACCCGAAGCCCGTCGCGGCAAAACCGTGGGCACGGTGATGACCGGCCTGTTGCTGGGCATCCTGCTGTCGCGCGTGGTGGCCGGCGTCGTGGCTGAGCAGTTCGGCTGGCGCAGCATGTTTGTGGGCGCGGCCCTCAGCATTGCGCTGCTGGGCGTGGCGGTGTGGCGGCGGCTGCCGCGCTTTGAGCCGACCACGCAGCTGCCCTACCTGGCGCTGCTAGGCTCGCTTGCCACGCTGTGGAAGCGCCACGGCGCGCTGCGCCGCGCGGCCACCGCACAGGGCCTGATCAGCATCGGCTTCAGCGCCTTCTGGTCCACGCTGGCCATCATGCTGCACGCCGAGCCCTTCAACCTGGGCAGCGGCGCCGCTGGCGCCTTCGGTGTGGCCGGTGCCGCCGGTGCGCTCGCAGCACCGCTGGCCGGCCGCATCGCCGACAGCAAAGGCCCTGAAGTCGTCACCCGGCTGGGCGCTGTGCTGGTCGCCGCCGCTTTCATCGCCATGGCCTGTGGCCCCAACCAGCTGTGGCTCATTGCGCTGGGTGCAGTGGTGTTTGACCTGGGCGCGCAGGCCACGCTGATTGCTCACCAGACCATCGTCTACGGCATTGAACCCGCCGCGCGCAGCCGGCTCAATGCGGTGCTGTTCATCGGCATGTTCAGCGGCATGGCCGGCGGTGCGTGGCTGGGTAGCGTGGTGCTGGCGCACGCCGGCTGGCAGGGCGTGTGCGTGATGGCCGCGGTATCGGGTGCGGCAGCACTGGTGGTGCGAATGTGGCCAGCGAAGAAACTGGTGCGCTGCGCCGCGTGAAAACGACGCTGAACCGTCAAGCCTTTTTGGGAATCGTGGCCACCATGCCCGCCGTGCGTGCCCTGACCTCCGGTGTCGCCAGGCAGGTCATCACCGCCTCGTAGCCCGGCGCGCCGGGATAGGGCGCGACGCGAACCGGCGGGCTGTGGTTGGCCGGGCAAAGGATGACGGCTTCCTCCGCGCCCATCGCCGCCAGATCCAGAATCGACGACGAACGTGTCATCAGGAAAAGCGGGCGTGCGCCAAGCCCGGCGCGTTGGCGCAGGTAGATGATGAGCGCTTCCTGCGTGGCCTGGTCCAGCCCTTGCTCCACCATGTCGACCACAAAGACGGCGGGCCCTTCGGCTTCCAGTCCCGCCAGCAGCGCGGTCAGTGCTTCCGAGGCTACAGCTCCTTCATCCACCAGCCACGCCAGTGTCCTGTCAACACGCTGCTTCAATGCAGCATCCTTGTCCGTGTTGTCCAGCCGGTCCAAACCCAGAAAGACCGCATTCGGCAGCCGCTCAGCCAGCAGCATCGCCAAACGAGTCTTGCCGCTGCCAAGCGGCCCGATGATGTAGTTCAGTGGGCGTATGCCGGCAAGCTCAAACCACTCGCCGCCCCAGGGCCAGGGCAACTCAAAACCCACGCTGAATTTGGCATAAGGATGAAGCACACGCGCCAGCTCCCCCTGGCCCGGCGMCCTGCCGCGAAGAAGGTCCGCACGCAACGTGCGGACCTTGCCTATCGTGTCTACGAGTTCGCTCACTTGCGATTCGAGCGCCACCTCGYGCAAGGCAAGCGCAGGCTCCAGGCTTTGCGGGTCACCCACAAAAGCCTCTGCCACCTGAGCCAGGCTCAGGCCCAACTTGCGCAGCGTCACCACCTCGGCGGCACGCGCCATCGCGTCGGGACCATAAATCCGGTAGCCGGTGGCGGCGCGCTCCGGTGTTACCAGGCCGCGCTGTTCATACAGCCGCAAGGCTTTGATCGATACGCCAAGCCGCCTGGCCGCTTCGGAGGCGCCTGGGTGTGCGCGGGGAGAATTCATGAGAGACCTCTGGGTTGCTTCAGCATTGCTTTTGAACTTTCAGCATCATGAAGGCGGACCCAGGGGCCAAGTCAACAGGACATTGAAAAACTCAGGCCATCAGCGCTTCTTTCGGAAAATCCGTCGAAGCCGACAGCGCCTTCCAGGCCTTCACCTCGGCCTCCACAAACGCATGCTTGTCTGCAATCACTTTCAGCGTGTCGGTGCCCATCGGCAGGCGCAGCGGTGGGGTGTCGGCCTCCACCAGCTTCAGCATCGCCTGCGCCAGGCGCAGCGGGTTGCCCGCCTGGTTGTGGTTGATCTCTTTAGCAGCTTCGCGCACCCTGCCTGCGCTTTGGGCGTAGTCGTCCAGAATGCGCGGCGACACCGCAAGTGAGGCGTTGTCCAGGAAGTCGGTGCGGAAGTAACCGGGCTCCACGGTGGTGACGTGAATGCCCAGCGGTGCCAGTTCGCCATGCAGCGCTTCGGTCAGGCCTTCCACCGCAAACTTGGTTGAGCAGTACACGCCAAAGCCCGGGCCCGACTGGTAACCACCCAGCGACGAGATGTTGATGACGTGGCCGCTGCGGCGCGCACGCATGGCCGGCAGCACAGCGCGTGTCACGTTCAGCAGGCCGAACACATTGGTTTCGTACAGGCGCCGCACCTCGTCGCCGGTGGCTTCTTCCACCGCGCCCAGCAGGCCATAGCCCGCGTTGTTGACCAGCACGTCGATGCGGCCAAAACGTGCCAACGCGGCTTGCACGGCGGCCGCCGCCTGTGCTTCGTCGGTCACATCCAGCGGCAATGCCAGCAGCGCAGCGCTGGCGGGAAATCTTTTTTGCACTGAGGCGGCGTCGCGCGAAGTGGCCACCACCGCGTCACCGTGCGCCAGCGCCGCTTCGGCAATGCGCGCGCCAATGCCGCGCGCCGCGCCGGTGATCATCCAGATACGTTTGAAGTCAATCTTTGCATTCATGGTCTTGCCCCTAAAAAATGTTGCTGAGGAGGGCAATGTAGGTTTTTGATTAAGTGTTGAATAGCCCACAATCGGTGAGTTCATAATCAAGCTAATCGTGACAATTAGGGGCTTGCTCCCCGTAAAACCGCCAGGAGCCGCCATGGCCTTCAATGAATTGCGCGCCGTTTCCACCTTCGTCAGGGCCGCCGAACTCGGCAGCCTGCGCCAGGCCGCTGCCGCCCAGGCCATCACACCTCAGGCCGCCAGCCAGGCGCTGGTCCAGCTTGAACGGCACCTGGGCGTGCGCCTTTTTCACCGCACCACGCGCAGCCTGAGCCTCACCGAAGAAGGCGAGCAGTTCCTGCAGGCCGCGCAGCCCGGCCTTTCGACGCTGCAGCGGGCGTTGCAGGGCGCCCGCCGCACCCGCGAAGAAATCGCCGGGCCGCTGCGCATCGTCGCGCCGCGTTCCATCATGCTCGAGGTGTTGTGGCCTGTGCTGGAGGAATACTGCCGCCGCTACCCGCAGGTGGATCCCGATATCCAGATGGACGACCGCATCGGCAACTGGGTGGAAGACCGTGTCGATGTCGGCTTTCGCGCCGGCGCGCCGCCCGCGGGCGGCATCATCTCGCGCCGCATCCTGCCGCTGCAACTGGTGGTGTGCGCGTCACCCGCCTACATCGCGCAGCATGGCGCGCCCCAGACCATCGAAGACCTGGCCGGGCACCGCTGCACGGGCTTTCACCACACGGGCACCGGCAAGACCATGCCTTGGGAATTCAAGGTGGGTGAAGAAGTGGTGGCCCGTACCGTCGCCGCGTCCTTCCTCACCAATGACGTGGACCTTGAAGCCCGCGCTGTCGTGGCCGGCCAGGCCATCGGCCAGCTGATCGGCGCCACCGCTGCGCCGCTTGTGCGCGCCGGCCGGCTGGTGCCGCTGCTGACGCAGCATGTCACCGGGCATCTCGGCCTCTATGTCTACTACGGTAGCCGTAACGCGCAGCCTGCCCGTGCGCGGGCCTTTATCGACCTGGCGGTGGAACGGCTGGTTGGCAACACGCAGTTTTACCTGGAGCCGCATGAACTGCGGCCCCATGCCGCCGCGCGGAAAACGCGCCGCGCCCGCGCGGCCGGCTGACGCGCGGGTGTCGCGGCATCAGCGCCGCGCAGACATCTCTTTCTGTATCTTTCTTATCCATCCGTTTGCGTGCAGCCGTTTTCTTGGCGTCGCCTACAGCTGCGTTAGCCCACGGCTGACGCGCGGCAGGCCGATGTGGGAATAGATTGGGGGCCTGTACGGATGCATCAGGAAGAATAAAAAGTGTCAGCTATCCCGCGCCTTCGCTCCGCCTTTTTCACCGGCCTGGTGCTCGTGCTGATGGGAGGGGTGCTGGCCTTGCCGGGCATCTGGCTGGTGGTGCTGGGAGGTTCCTGGTATTACCTGGTGGCCGGCCTCGCATTTATATTGACGGGCATGCTGTTGATCCAGTACGGACCGATAGCATTGTGGACCTATGCACTCTTGCTGGTGGGCACACTGGCATGGGCGTTGTGGGAAGGTGGGCTCGACTGGTGGCCGCTGGCTGCGCGCGGTGGAGTGCCGTTTCTCATTGGCCTCTTCCTGCTCACCCCCATGCTTGCCCGTGCCATGCAGTCCGAAGCGCCGGGCCAATCCGGTGTGCGCGCCGGCCAGTGGGCGCTGGGCGCCGCGCTGGCGCTTTTTCTTGTGGCATCGGTGGCGACCTGGCTGCATGATGCGAATCGTGTGACGGGCATGCTGCCGCTGCCGCCCACCGGCGCATCGGCCGCGCGCCCGGCTGATGCCGTACCTGCCGGCGAATGGCATGCCTACGGGCGCACCGGCCAGGGGCAGCGCTATTCGCCGCTCAGCCAGATCACCCCTGACAACGTGGAAAACCTGGGGCTGGCGTGGCAGTACCGCACCGGTGACATGCGCGGCCAGCCGGGTGACCCGGCAGAAACCACCTTCGAGGTGACCCCGCTGAAAGTGGGCAACCGGCTTTTCCTGTGCACACCGCACCAGTCCGTCATTGCGCTGGACGCCACCACTGGCGCGGAAGCCTGGCGCTTCAATCCCGAGATCCAGGGCAAGCTCGCACTGCAGCACCTGACTTGCCGCGGCCTGTCTTACCAGCCGCCTGCCCCTGCGACTGCGGCAGCTGCCGCAGCGTCCATCGACTGCCCGGCCAAACTGTTCATGCCCACGGCAGACGGCCGCGTGATCGCCCTCAACCCCGACACCGGAAAGGTCTGCCCCTCTTTCGGCGGCGGCAAGGGGCAGATCGATCTTTGGGCCGGCATGCCCAACGTCAAGCCTGGCGCCTATTACTCCACCTCACCGGTGGTGGTCACATCCAGGCTCATCATCGTGGGCGGCACGGTGCTCGACAACGTGTCCACCAAAGAGCAGTCCGGCGTGATCCGTGCCTATGACATCAACACCGGTGCGCTGGTCTGGAACTGGGACTCGGGCAAGCCCGACGCCACCGCCCCGCTTGCGACAGGGCAAACCTACACCGCCAATTCGCCCAACAGCTGGTCCATTTCCAGCGTCGACGAAGCGCTGGGCATGGTCTATGTGCCGCTGGGCAACCAGCCGCCCGACCAGTGGGGGGGCCAGCGCAGTCCTGCCGTCGAAACCTATTCGTCGTCCGTCGTCGCGCTGGACCTGGCCACCGGCAAGGTGCGCTGGAACTTCCAGACCGTGCACCACGACCTGTGGGACTACGACGTGCCGGCCCAGCCCAGCCTGGTGGACCTCACCGTGGGCGGCAACCGGGTGCCCGCGCTGGTCCAGCCCACCAAGCAGGGTGAGATCTTTGTGCTGGACCGCCGCACCGGCACACCGCTTTTGCCCGTGGTGGAAACACCGGCACCGCAGGGCGCTGCACAGGGTGACCGCACCGCGCCCACGCAACCGAATTCGGCACTCTCATTCAACCCGCCGCCGCTGACGGAACGCGACATGTGGGGCGCCACCCTGTTCGACCAGCTCTATTGCCGCATTGCTTTTCACCGGCTGCGTTATGAGGGCCGCTTCACGCCGCCTTCCACGCAGGGCTCGCTGATCTATCCCGGCAACTTCGGCGTGTTCAACTGGGGCGGCGTGGCGGTGGACCCGGAGCGGCAGATGGTCTTCGCCACACCGACCTACCTGGCCTTTGTCTCCAAACTCGTGCCGCGCACGGACGACACCAGCCTCATGGTGCAGGGCAAGGAGCGGCCCGAAGGCAGCCTGCCCTCGCTCAATGAAAACTTCGGTGCGCCCTTTGCTGTCAAGCTCAGCGCGTTTGTGTCGCCGCTGGGCATTCCGTGCCAGGCGCCGCCCTGGGGCTACGTGGCCGGCGCCGACCTGACGACGGGCGCCATTGCCTGGCAGCATAAAAACGGCACCGTGCGTGACCTGGCCCCCGTGCCCCTGCCTTTCCGCATGGGTGTGCCCAATCTGGGTGGGCCGCTGACCACGGCGGGCGGCGTGGCCTTCCTGTCCGRCACGCTCGACTATTACGTGCGTGCCTACGACGTGAACACCGGCAAGGAAATCTGGAAGAGCCGCCTGCCCGCCGGCGGCCAGGCCACGCCCATGACCTACACCGGCGCAGATGGCCGGCAATACCTGCTAGTAGTGGCCGGCGGCCATGGGTCACTGGGGACGCGTGCGGGGGACTATGTGCGGGCTTATGCGTTGCCGCGCTAGTTGAGCCGCTCCTATCCGGCCCGGCTCATGACGTCGGCAACCCAATCCACGAACACGCGCACGCGCGGCGACAGTTGCCGGTGGTGCGGGTACAGCACCRACACCGGCATGGGCGCGGGCCGGAAAGCGGCCAGCACTTCAACCAGTGTGCCCGCCTCGAGTTGCGCGGCCAGGTGGTAGCGCGGCACCTGGATAAAACCCAAGTGCGCGGCGCAGCAGGCTTTGTAGGCGTCGGCGTCCGTCACCGCGACCGGGCCCTTGAGCTGCACCTGACGCGGCGCGCCGTCCACGATGAAGTCAAAGGGCAGCGCCTTGCCGGTGCGGCTGGATAAAAAATTCACCGCGCGGTGCCCGCGCAGGGCCTCCAGTGTTTCGGGCGTGCCGTGTTTTGCCAGGTACTCGCGGCTCGCGCAGGTCACCTGTTCGAGCAAGGCCACGCGCCGCCCCACCATGCTGGACTCGGCCAGCTCGCCCACGCGCAGCACGCAGTCCACTCCCTCGCGCACCAGGTCCACCAGCCGGTCGCCCATGCCGATCTCCAGCTCGATGTCCGGGTAGCGCTCAAAAAAATCACCAATCACCGGCAGCAAAAAATGCTTGGCCAGCGTGCCGTGCAAATCCACCCGCAGCTTGCCGCGCGGCTTGCTGCCCGTGTTGACAAAGGCCGACTCGGCTTCCTCCAGGTCGGTCAACAGGCGCAGGCAGCGCTCGTAATACGCCGCGCCGTCCTGCGTGGGGCTGACATGCCGCGTCGTGCGCTGCAACAGCCGCGCGCCCAGGCGTTTTTCAAGCTGCTGCACCGCATGCGTCACCGTGGCGCGCGGCAGCAGCAGGTCGTCGGCCGCCTTCGTAAAACTGCCCAGCTCGACGATGCGGGTGAACAGCTGCATCGAATGAAAACGGTCCATAACGCGTGCTTCTATTGTTGGTATTTATTGAACAATGATGGCAAGTTTACGGTATTTATCGTGTGTGGATTGAATAGAACAATACCTTCACTGGCTCACCAAAGGCGCACAACACACGCAGCACCCCGGGCGGTCAGAACCAACCCACTTTTAACCATCAGGAGTTTCAAATGACCGCTTCCAGCAACAACGCCACCCAGGTGGCCATCGTCACCGGCGCCTCGCGCGGCATAGGCGCGGCCGTCGCTCGGCGCTTGGCACAAGAGGGCTACGCCGTCGTCATCAACTATGCCGGCCAGGCTGAAGAAGCCCAGGCCGTTGTGCAGTCCATCATGGCCAGCGGCGGCCAGGCCGTTGCCGTGCAGGCCGACGTCGCCAGTTCCGCCGCCGTCACGCAGCTGTTCGATGACAGCATCCAGGCCTTTGGCCGCGTCGATGTGCTCATCAACAACGCCGGCATCATGCCGCCCAGCCTGCCGGCGCTGGCCGACACCGACGACGACACCTTTGACCGCCTCTTCGCCGTCAACGTCAAGGGCACATTCAACACCCTGCGCGAAGCCGCCGCGCGCCTGCAGCCCGGCGGGCGCATCGTCAACTTCTCGACCAGCGTGATCGGTCTGGCCCTGCCCGGCTACGCGATCTACGGCGCCACCAAGAGYGCGGTGGAAACCTTCACCAACATCATGGCCAAAGAGCTGCGCGGCAAAAACATCCGCATCAACGCGATTGCTCCCGGCCCTACGGCCACTGCGCTTTTCCTCAACGGCAAAACGCCCGAGACGATTGAGCGCATGTCCAAGATGGCGCCGCTCGAACGCCTGGGCACGCCGGAGGACATCGCCAGTGCGGTTGCTTTCCTCGTGAGCGACAACGCGGCCTGGGTCAACGGCCAGACGTTGCGTGCGAATGGTGGCGTCGTCTAAGCGCACGTACTTCTACAAGCCATCAAGCACTCTTTTCAAACCCTTTCCAGAAAGACACACATCATGAAATCCGTCATCCTGGTCACCGGTGCATCCACCGGCATCGGCCACCTCACCGTCCGCTCACTGGCCCAGGCCGGCCACACCGTCTACGCCAGCATGCGCGACATCCAGGGCCGCAACGCACCCAAGGTGCGTGAGCTGCGCGATTGGAGTTTTGCCAACGGCTTCGATCTGCGTGCTGTTGAGCTCGACGTGCTGTCGCAAGCTTCCGCAGACGCCGCCGTGGCGCACATCATGGCCGAGCAAGGTCGCCTGGACGTCATCGTGCACAACGCCGGCCACCTGGTGGTCGGGCCCGCCGAGGCCTACACGCCCGAAGAAATCGTCAAGGTGCTGGACACCAACTTCCTGGGCAGCCAGCGCGTGAACCGCGCTGTGTTGCCGGTGATGCGCAAGGCCGAAGCTGGCTTGGTGCTGTGGGTCAGCAGCAGCACGGTGCGCGGCGGCTTCCCGCCTTTCCTCGGCCCTTACGCCGCCGCCAAGGCTGCGATGGATTCGATGGCCGTGACCATGTCGTACGAGCTCGCCCGCTTCGGCATCGAGACCTCCATCGTGGTGCCCGGCGCCTTCACCAAAGGCACGGCGCACTTCCCCAGCGCTGGCAAGCCGGCCGACGAAGCGGTCACGGCTGCTTACGCGCGCTACGACGGTGTCATGGACAAGGTCGGCGAACGCCTCTCGGCGCTGAGCCCCGACCACGCCGACCCGCAAGCCGTGGCCGACGACATCACCCGCATCGTCGGCCTGCCCGCCGGCACGCGGCCTTTCCGCTCGGTGACCGACTTCATCGACGACGGCGCCGGTGAAGTCACCGTGGTGGCCGAACGCGTGCGCGAAGAGTTCGCCCACCGCATCGGCATCGCCGACATGCTCAAGCCCACGGTGCGCCGCACGGCTTGATGGCCTTCATCACACGGTCCGGCTTGAGCCCGGGCCCTGTGGTGCCTCTTCACCATTGATTTTCAGGAGCTTCACCATGCAACCCGCTGTCGTCCTCGCTCTCGCCCGCATCCTCATGGCCCTGGCCTTTATCGGCCCGGGCGCTTCGCACTTCATCGAATCCGTACGGCTGCGCAACTACACAGCCGCCGCCATAGGCGCAGTCGAAGTCGCCGCCGGCCTGGCGCTGGCATTCGGCTGGCAGGTGCGCTGGTTCGCGCTGGCCGCCGCGACTTTTCTCGTGGTGGATGCGTTCATCGCGCACGGCTTCTGGGCCGCCACACCGCAAGCGCTGCGCAACCAGCTGCTGCATTTCTTCAAGAACATTGCGCTGGCGGGCGGCTTTGTGCTGCTGGCTTCAGTGTCGCGTGAGTTTTAAGTGAAATTGGCCTGCAGCTCAATCAGTGCACTGCCTTGTATCTATCTTTTTGGTAGCGTCTGCATGCCGAACCCACCCTCGCGCTACACCGCCGTCTTGGCCCATTCACGCGGCGAGACACCGGTCTTCTGCACAAAAAGCCGCGACAGCGCCGACGCATTGGCATATCCCAGCTGCGCGGCAATGGCCTTGAGTGATTGGCCATTGCGCAGCTCGGCCTGCGCAATGGCCAGCCGCCACGTCGCCAGATAGTTCGCGGGCGTTTGCCCCACTTTTTGTTTGAACAACGGTGCAAACGCACTGCGCGACATGCCGGCCGATTGCGCCAGGCCTTCAAGGCTCCATGCATGGCCCGGGTTTTCATGCACCGCCACCAGCGCGCGCGCCAGGCGCGGTTCGGCCAGCCCGGCCAGCAGGCCCTCGGGAGGGCTGCCTTCTTCCGGATGGTCCAGCAGCCAGCGCAGCAGTTGCAGCAGCAACACCTCAAATAATCGGTCGGYCAGCAGCCGCTGGCCGCAGCGCACCTGCGCGGTCTCGGCAAACAGCAGGGCCAGCGTGTGCTCCAGCCCCGGTACGCGCGCCAGCGGCAATACCACCAGGGCCGGCAGCGCACGCGCCAGCGGGTGGCTGGCGCCGCCGGCGAATGCCAGCGTTGCGCAGGTGAAATCAGCGCCCTCCACCGGTGCATTGTGAAAGTCGTGCGCGAGCGGACGCGGGTAAAACACCAGGCTGGGCTCGCTCACCTTCACCCGCCTGGGCGCACCCGTTGCCGCGCGGTGCGTCACCACCATGGTCCCGCGACGCATCACGTGCAAAAAGCCCAGCCCGGCCTCTGGCGTGAAGCGCGTCACGCCGCACAGCGGCCCGTTGTGAAACATGTGGGCCCGCACGCGAAAGCGTTCCATCAGGGCGGAAAGCCGGTCAATTCCTTCGGGGGGCGTGGTCATGGTGTGGGACTGGGTTGAGGCTTGTTTTGGATGATAAGGATGATTTGATAGACGAATTCATCCAATAAGTCCTGATTGTCGCGTGAAACTTCTTCCTGTGCAGCGAGCGCACCTACACGCCCCGCCGCGCGAAACGTCATCCCTCAACCGCGACTCTTCAACCTCCAAAGGACTTCACATGTCACGCATTCCATTGATCGACCGTAACGCCACCTCCGCCGATCGCAAAGCCCTGCTCGATCAGGTCACCCAAGCCTTCGGTGCCACGCCCAATATGTTCAAGGCCGTCGCCAATTCACCCGCCGCGCTCAAAAGCATGTGGGGCTCGTTCGGCGCGCTGGGGGGCGGTGTCATCAACGCCAAACTGGGCGAGCAGATCGCTGTGGCAGTGGCCGACCGCAACGCCTGCGAATACTGCCTGGCCGCGCACACGGCCCTGGGCCGCAAGGCCGGCGTCAGTGCTGAAAGCATGGCCGCTGCGCAGCGCGGTGAATCCGCCGACCCGGCCACCGCTGCGGTGCTCGCGTTTGCACTCAAGCTGGTGAATGAACGCGGCAACGTGTCCGGGGCCGATGTGCAGGCCGTTCGCCAGGCCGGCTTCACCGATGAGCAGATCGTGGAAATCCTCGCGCATGTGGCGCTCAACCTTTTCACCAACTACGTCAATGTGGCGTTTGCGGTGCCGGTTGATTTCGCGCCCGTCAGGCTGAGCCGAGCCGCTGCCTGACGCTTTACCACCCGGGTCTTTGACCCGACGTGCGCGGTCTGCTGCATGCAGGCCGCGCTGAAAGTATTTTTGAAAGCTTTCATGCAAACCAAAAATTATTCTCCCGCACCCGCCTGGCACATCGCGCACTGGCTCAACACACCGTTGCCCATCACCCTCGAATCCCTGCGCGGCAAGGTCATCGTCATGCACGCCTTCCAGATGTTGTGCCCGGTCTGCGTGAGCCACGGCCTGCCGCAGGCCATAGCGATACGCCAGGCATTTCCCGAAGCATCGGTTGCCGTCATCGGCATCCACACCGTGTTCGAGCATCACCGCGTGATGAACCATGAGGCGCTGCAGGTATTTGTGCATGAGCAGCGTCTGCGTTTTCCCATCGGCGCGGACTTGCCTGCAACGGACGGCCCCATCCCGCAAACCATGGCGGCTTATCAGTTGCGCGGCACACCCAGCCTGGTGCTGATCGACAGGCAGGGTCGCTTGCGGTTGAGCCACTTCGGGCACCTGGACGATCTGGCCGTCGGTTCGGCCATAGGGCAACTGCTGGCCGAGACGGCTGGCGAAGTCACGAATACAGTTTCGTCCCCGCCGCAAATTCCGCCTTGAACACTTCGGCCACCCAGTCAGCAAAGGCGCGTACCTTGGCCGTCAGGTGGCGGTTGCGCGGGTACAGCACCATCATCGGCAGCGCTTCGGGCTGCCAGTCGGGCAGCACGCGTACCAGTTCGCCGCTGGCCAGCAGCGCGCAGGTGCGGCGTGTCAGCGGCGGCTGCGACAAACCCAGCCCGGCCAGCACCGCACCCATGTGGCTGTCGGCGTCGTTGCAGCTCACCCAGTGCGGGCGGTGAATTTGCCGCACGTCACCGTCCCTGGAAAACTCGAACGGAAACACCCGCCCCGTCTTGGCAGAATGAAAGTTCACAAAGCGGTGCTGCTCCAGGTCTTCCAGGGTCTGCGGTGTGCCGTACTGCGCCAGGTAAGAAGGCGCAGCGCAGGTCACTACCGTCAGCCGGCCCAGCGGCCGCGCTACCAGCGTTTCGTCGTGCACCAAGCCGCCGCGAATCACGCAGTCCACGCCTTCGGCCACCAGGTCTACCGGCCTGTCGGTGCTGCCCAGTTCCAGCACCATGTCGGGGTAGCGTTTGAAAAATTCCGGCAACGCCGGTGAGATCACGTGGCGGCCCACCGCCGCCGGCACATCCACCCGCAACCGCCCGGCCGGCGTGGCCACGGCCCGGCGCAGTGTGCCTTCCAGCTCGCCCATGTCCTGCACCATGGCCTGCGCGCGCTGGTGGTACAGCGCGCCGTCGTCTGTCAGGCTCAAGGTGCGCGTGGTGCGGTTCAGCAGGCGCACTCCCAGGTGCGCTTCAAGTTCCTGCACCACCGTCGTCACCCGGGCCTTGGGCATGTGCAGCGCGGTGGCTGCCGCGGTAAAGCTGCCCAGGTCCACCACGCGTGTGAAGACTTCCATCGCCCTGTAGCGATCAACGCTCATGATTTCGCCCTTATTGTTCTTTAAATCACTAACAGTTAGTTTATTGAATGGCAGTTTATTCTTTTAATTCAAACCAATACAGTTCATTCACCTGCTCACTTATCTGCCCATTCCAACACTGATCCACTTTTTAAGAAAAGGCTCCCCATGAACACGAATATCCTTTCTCCCACCCGCCTGGGCTTTCGCGGCCCGCAATCCGTCTCCGCCATCGGCCTGGGCGCCATGGGCATGTCGGGCATGTACGGCGCCCACGACGAGGCGCAAAGCATCGCCACGATTCACGCCGCGCTCGACGCCGGCGTCAACCTGATCGACACCGGCGACTTTTACGGCATGGGCCACAACGAGATGCTGATCGGCCGGGCGCTGAAAGGCCGGCGCGACGAAGCGCTGATCTCCGTGAAGTTCGGCGCGCTGCGCGACCCGTCTGCCGGCTGGATCGGCATGGACGGCCGTCCCGCAGCGGTGAAGAACTTCCTGGCCTACACGCTGCAGCGCCTGGGCACCGACCACATCGACATCTACCGCATCGCGCGGCTCGACCCGAATGTGCCGATCGAAGAGACCATAGGCGCGATGGCCGACATGGTCAAAGCCGGTTACGTGCGCCACATCGGCCTCAGCGAAGTCGGCGCGCAGACCATCCGCAAGGCGCACGCGGTGCACCCCATCAGCGATTTGCAGATTGAATATTCGCTGGTCAGCCGCGGCCCCGAAGCAGAAATTTTCCCCGTGCTCAAGCAACTGGGCATCGGCGTCACGCCCTACGGCGTGCTGTCACGCGGGTTGCTGTCGGGCTCCAAACCCACGGGGCCTGGTGACTTCCGCGCCCACCTGCCGCGCTTTACCGGCGACAACGCGGTGAAGAACCAGCAGCTCGTCGATGTATTGCATCAACTCGCCGCTGGCATGGGCGCCACGGCATCGCAAGTGGCCATTGCCTGGGTCATCGCACGCGGCAAGGCCCTCGGGGTCGACATGGTGGCGTTGGTCGGTTCCCGCAAGCCAGGCCAGCTTGATGAAGCGCTGGGCGCGTTGAAGCTCAAACTCAGCGCCGAAGACCTGCAGCGCATTGAAGCCGCGCTGCCTGCCGACGCGGTGGCCGGCACACGCTACGACGCTTACCAGATGGGCCACCTG
>NZ_JBFUCA010000009.1:0-21176 GCF_056405475.1 Polaromonas sp. P1_G4 | reverse complement strand
GAAACAGGTTGCTGGTCGGGCTCACGGCTGCCGCCGTGCCGGTGCCGCGCATCAGGGCGCGGTCTTCGTCGTCGATGTGGATGCAATGCGCATATACGGCGCGCGGGCGCAGCAGTCCGAACTGTTCATAGACGCTGAGGTAGCTGCGCGCCTTCGGATAGAGCTGGCGCACCCAGGCGATCTCGTCCTTGTTCTCCGCCACGTGCGACTGGATCCACACGTCCGGGTATTTCGCGGCCAGCTCTCCGGCGCCGCGCAACTGCGCTTCGCTGCAGCTGGGCACAAAACGCGGCGTGATGGCGTAGCCCAGCCGGTCTACGCCATGCCAGCGCTGGATCAGCGCCTCGGTGTCCTGCAAGCTTTGCACCGTTTCGTCGCGCACGCCGTCCGGGGCATTCTGGTCCATCAGGCATTTTCCGGTCATGAGGCGCAGCTGGTTTTTCTGTGCCTCGGCGAACAGCGCGTTGACGGATTCCACATGCGAGGTCGCGAAGGCCAGTGCCGTGGTGACCCCGTTGCGAAGCAGTTCTGCTATGAAAAACGTAGCTGCTTGCGCACAGTGGTCCTTGCTTGCGAAGCGTTTTTCTTCTGGAAAAGTATAGTTTTCAAGCCAGGGCAGCAGCCCTTCGGCAGGCGAGCCGATCGCGTCCAGCTGCGGATAGTGAACGTGCATGTCGACAAAACCCGGCGCGATGAGGCGGCCCGGCAGGTATTCGGTGGGCACCTCGGCGAACTGTGAAACCAGCGCGTGGTAGCTGCCGACGGCTTGCACCACCTGGCGGCCTTCGGCATCGGGCCCGGTTACCAGCAGGCCATCAGCCTCATAAACGGCCTGCGCAGGCGCGGCAAAGTACAGGAGGGCGGCGCGATAGGCTTTCATGGCTGCAAGATTAACCCAGTCACCGGCGGGCTGAATACTCAGAACCCGATAAGGCCTATAGGGCTTATCAGGCTTTTTGAGCTTGCTGCCAGCCGGACGGCCGGGTTCAGCGGCTCACGCGGCAGCCGTCGCCCAGCGAAGCGCGCCAGACACGTACCGAAGTCAAGCCCGGCAGACGTGCGTCCAGCTTGCGGAAGATGAACTGGCACAGATTTTCGAGTGTAGGCGGGCCCAGATCTTTCACGTCGTCGAGCAGGTGGTGGTCCAATTCTTCGCGCAGCACCTCGATCTCGCGCCGCACCAGGCCGAGGTCCATCACCATACCGGTGGCCGCATCGGGCTCGCCAGCGACAAAAACCTCGGCGTTGTAGGTATGGCCGTGCACGCGCTTGCTGCTGTCGGCCTCGATGACGCGCTTCAGGGTGTGCGCCGCGTCAAAGTAGAAAGTCTGGCTGATCTCGCAACGCATGGGTTCTGGCGTGGGGAGCTTTTTCATCGGATGCCCGTGATTTTGTGGGTCTGCAGGCTCAGGCGCCAGGCCGGGCGTGCCATGCACAGCTGGATGCAGGTTTCGGTGTTCTGCTGCCGCTGCAGGTTGTCCATAGGCTGCAGGTAACGGTGCGTGAAGTCGGCAGCCTCAAGTTCGGCCAGGTCGAAACTTGGCTGTGGCCAGACGACCTTGAGCTCCTGGCCCGCGCGTTGCACCCAAGGTGCGCCGGCCTTGGGACTCACGCAGATCCAGTCAATGCCCTGGGGCGCGGCAATGGTGCCGTTGGTTTCCACCGCAATCTGGAAGCCGCGCGCATGCAACGCGGCGATCAGTTCGGCATCGACCTGCAGCAAGGGCTCGCCGCCTGTCATCACCACAAAGCGGTGGGCGCTATCGCCGACAGGCCACTGTGCTTCAATTTTTTGCGCCAGCGCATCGGCATCGGCAAACTTGCCGCCCAGCGTGCCGTTGGTGCCGACAAAATCGGTGTCGCAAAACTGGCAGACCGCCGTGGCGCGGTCCTGCTCGCGGCCCGTCCACAGGTTGCAGCCCGCAAAACGGCAGAACACCGCAGGCCGTCCGGCATTGGCGCCCTCGCCTTGCAGTGTGTAGAAAATTTCCTTGACCTGGTAGCTCATGGCGCGGCTTTCGCGCGGCCACAGCCGCAGCCCGCCACAGGCAGCAGCAGGGGCGAAACACAGGAGGGAGCGGGAGAAATAAAGCAGGAAAAACAGGCGCCCACACAAGCCGAAAGACCGGGGGTCGCGAGGTTTTTATACATGGTAGTCCTCTACATGGCCCCGGAAACAAAGCAAATGCCGGCGCGCCGAGGCAGCACGCAAGCCCTGATTTTAACGGTTCAGGGCCGATGGCGGGTTTTCAGGGGATTTGCGGGCAGATCAGGGCCRCTCAAGGCACAGGCATCTCATGCGCCTGCTGCTCCAGCCAGCCGCAAAAGGTGTCGAGCTTCGCATCGGCCTCTTCGCGCCGCCGGGCCACGTACTGGTAGGCGCTTTCGCCAAAGCCCAGCGGCGCCACCAGGCGGCCGGCGCGCACGTCGTCCATCACCAGGTGCCAGGGCGCTATCGCCACGCCCAAGCCGGCCACGGCCGCCTCTAGCGTGAAGTAGTAGTGCTCAAACTCCGGACCGTCCTGAATGGGGAGGGCAAGGCCACGCGACTCGCACCACATCTGCCAGGCATCCCGCCGCGTCTGGGTGTGCAGCAGCGGCAAGCGGGCCAGGTCGATCGCTTCGCGCACGTTCGCCCGATTGGCGAGGCCAGGCGCCATGACAGGGCCCAGGCGCTCCACAAACAGCGGCAGCAGCGTGGCGGACTTTTCGCTGCCCCGCCCGTCTACCGTGATGACGAGGTCGTAGCGGTCACGGTCCACACCGGTCACACGCTCGGCGGCGCTGAGCCGGACGTCGATATCGGGATGGCGCGCATTGAAATCAAAAAGACGCGGAATCAGCCACTTGACGGTAAAGGTGCTGAAGCAGGAGACGTCCAGCGTTCCGGCCTCGCTGCTGCGCACTTCACGCACTGCGGCTTCCATCTGGTCCAGCGCAGCGGCAAGCGCCGGCCACAGCCCAGCGCCGGCAGCGGTCAGTTGTGGCTTGTTTTTGGCACCCTCGAAGAGCGGCACGCCCAGGGACTGCTCCAGCTGGCGCACCTGCCGGCTGATGGCCCCGGGGGTCACCGACAACTCCTCGGCCGCAGCCGTCATGCGGCCCAGCCGGGCAGCGGCTTCAAAGGCACGCAGGGCATTCAAAGGTGGGAGATGGCGCTTCATCATTATGTGAGTTTATGGCACATATGACTTGCGAACAAATCGCTTTTCCTGACGGTCATTGATTGCCAGAATTCGAGACACCTCGGTGAAAGCTTCAATTCACTGCCATCTATTTAAATTGAGGAAAAATCACATGCCTTTTGTCCGCACCAGCGTCCACCACAGCACCAGCCCCCAGCAACGGCAAGGCATCGTCGACGGGATTCACCAAGCGCTGGTCGACAGCATTGGCATGCCTGAAGACGAGCTTTTTAATTCGGTCAGCAGCTACGATGCGCAGCAGTTCTTCTTCAACCGAAGCTTCAACGGCATGGCACGTTCAGAGCAACCGGTGGTCGTCGAGATCACGATGCGGCGCGGCCGCAGCGATGCGATGAAGCGCGCACTCTATGCGGGCATCGCGCGCAATTTAAAGACCAACGCCGGTGTTGCCGCCGATGACGTTTTCATCTTCATGCATGAAAACGACTATTCGGACTGGTCGGTGGGCGGCGGCAAGTTTGCCATGGCGCTGGTGCAACAGCCCGGTCCTAACTGATGAGCGAAGCGCTTACTTCTGCGCCGCTACGCCGCCAGACGGTAAAGCCGGCAGTACCGGATAAGCCTTCGCCATCCACCCATACACCACAGCGCCCACCAGCAGCGAGGCCGCCGCAATTTCCAGCGACATCGTGAAACCCGCGCCCGCGTTGGGTGTACGCCGGAGCAGCACGGCCACCAGCGGCGGGCCGAGGATCTGGCCGACACCGTATGTGGCTGTCAGAAGGCCCATGAAACTGGCGGCCGTGGCGGGTTTGAGGCGCCGCACTTCCTGCATCGCAAAAAAGGTGATGGCGGTAAACGGGATTCCCAGCATCAGGCTGCCCAGCGCAAAACCGGCGAGGCTGGGGCTCCAGAGGCTGGCCCCAATGCCCAGCGCCTGCAAAAAGTAGCAGCCGGCCAGCAGCAGGCGGAAGTCCTTGCCCGGCGGCAGGCGTGTGGCCAGCAGCGCACCCACCATGACGCCCAGGCCGAAGATGGGCCAGAACATGTCCAGCCAGGCTGATCCCGGCAAAGCCGCGCGCGCAATCACCGGCAAAAACGTGGCGGTGATGATGTAGCCGAAGCCCGCCAAGCCATAGGCCAGCGTGAGCAGGGTCATTTCGGCATGGCCGTGGTGCTGGGTCGCCGCAACGGGCGAGCCAGCGGCGCGCGGCGCCAGCGCGATGAGGCGCTCGTCGCCGCCGCGCAAGACATGCCACACCGAGGCTGTCAGCGCAAACGCCAGCACGCCGAAAATCATCCAGCCGGTGGCGGCTGTCCAGTGCCAAGCCACCATGCCAGTGGCAAACAGGCCGCTCACCACGATACCGGCGCCCGGGCCAACATAGATGATGCCGCCCATCGCGGGCACGCCGCGCCTGGCCAGCTGGGACAGGCACCAGCCCGACGTGAAGACGAACACCACCGCGCTGGTCACGCCCGCAGCAAACCGCAGCAGCGGCCATGCAGCCGGAAAATGCCAGCCCATGGCCAGCGTCAGCACGCCGGTGGCAACCAGACCGGCGCGCACCAAGGACGAATACGCCAGGTGCGGCAGCCACTTGAAGCGCGCCCACAGCCAGGGCTGCAGCGTGCAAAGAATCGCACCCAGCATGTAGCCGAAGTAGTTGGCGCTGGCCAGCCAGCTGGCCGTCGGCAAATCGACCACGCCATCGTTGAGCATCATCGGCAGCAGCGGCGTGAAGGCAAAGCGCCCGAGACCCATGGCTACGGCCAGTGCCACCAACCCAGCCAGTGCAATGGGCCAGGGGCTGTGCGGCGCGGGAGATGGCTCTTGGTGTTGCTGCGGCGTTACGGCCATGCCGGGATCCTTGCTTGATGGTTCAGTGGGGATCATACGTTTGCGCCTCTGCCCAGCCAGGCACCCACCGAATAACCCCCGCGCAAGACTGGGCAGCACCCTCAGCGGCGAACAGCGGCCGCGCGCTTTGCCCGCGGCGCGGACGGCGCCACCGGCTGCTGCTGCACCGCTTGCCGCAGCAGCGCCGCGAGTTGCGCCACCGGCGCTTCGGGCTCGGCCATCGCGCGGTACAGCGACAGCGTGATGCGCGGCAGCCTGGGCAGCCCGTGCGCCGCCGGCGCCAGCGCGTGCAAGGTGGCAGGCAAGCCGAGGGAAGTGCGCAGCGTGAGCCCCAGGCCGGCGGCAGCCGCGGCCCAGAGCGCCGCCAGGCTGGCGCTGGTGAAAGCATGCCGCCACGGGATGCCGGCCTGCTCCAGCGCGCCGGTGGCGATGTCGCGCAGCGGGCATGGCGCATCGAGCAGCACCAGCGGCAAGGCATCGCCGCGCCAGGCACCGCTCTGGCCGTTGGCTTGAAGCGCGCGGGCCCAGGCGGGAAGGTCCTCACCTTGCGCCGCGGCGCCCAGCCATTGCAAGGGCAGGTTCAGCAGCGTCTCGCCATGCGGCAATGATGAGGGCTCGCCGGCGTCCCATACCAGGGCCAAGTCCAGCTGGCGCAAGGCCAGCCGTTCGCGCAGTTCGGCACAGCGCGTCATGCAGGCTTCGATGCGGACCTTGGGATGGGCGCGCGCGAAGCGGCCCAGCACGCCGGGCAGCAAGGTCTCGCCGAAATCTTCCTGCAGGCCCAGGCGCACCCAGCCCTGCAGATCCGCGCCGCGCAGGGCCGCCGCGGCTTCCTCGTTGAGGTCCAGCAGGCGATGCGCGTAGGCCAGCAGGGTTTCGCCCGCGTCGGTCAGCGCCAGACCGCGGCCGGCCTTGCGGAACAGCGGCGTGTCGGCCTGCGCTTCAAGCTTCTTGAGCTGTGCGCTCACGGCGGACGTTGAGCGTCCCAGCCGGTCGGCGGCCTTGGCATAGCTGCCCAGTGCCATGCCGGTGGCAAAGGTGCGCAACACGTCGGGGTCAAACAGGGGCCGGGTCATCTAATCATCCTTTTTATTGGAACTATTCATCCAATATTTTCTGATTTTCAGAATGATTCTAACTTTCTACACTGGCTCCGTCTTCTCGTTTTTTCATCCTCCACGCCCAGGAAATCCCTCCATGCCCAGCTCCCCACATCCCCTTCCCGGCCCGCAGCATCGCTGGAAGGTGTTGGGCGTCGGCGTAGCCGCCAACGCCAGCTTTTCAGTGGCTTTCAGCGGCCTGCCCATGACCGCCATCTTCATGCGTTCGGGCTACCAGCTCGACAACACCTCGCTGGGCCTGGTGCTGGGCCTCATGGGCCTGGGCATCGCGGTCAGCGAACTGCCCTGGGGCCTCTTGGCCGACCGCTGGGGCGACCGGCCCGTGCTGCTGCTGGGCCTGAGCGCGACGGCGGCGGCGCTGGCGGCGATGGCACTGTTCGCGGCGCCCACACCCGGCCACATACCAGGCCTGCCACTGCTGGCTGCCGGCCTCTTGCTGGTGGGCCTTTTGGGCGGCAGCGTCAACGGCGCAAGCGGGCGCGCCATCATGTCGTGGTTCCAGAGCGGCGAGCGCGGCCTGGCCATGAGCATCCGCCAGACCGCCGTGCCGCTGGGCGGTGGCCTGGGCGCGCTGCTGCTGCCGGCGCTGGCGCTGCATGCGGGCTTCGCGGTGATCTACGGCTTGCTGGCGCTGCTGTGTGCGGCCACGGCCGCCCTCGCCTGGCTATGGCTGCATGAGCCGCCTCCCGCTGCCGCACAGCAGACCATCGCCTCGGTACCCGGAGCGGATGATGCTACCGGCGGCCCGCTGCGCGACCCACGTGTCTGGCGCATCGTGGCGGGCATAGGCATTCTGTGCGCGCCGCAGTTCGCGGTGCTGTCCTTTGGCACGGTGTTCCTGCATGACTTCGCGCACTGGGGCGTGGCCGCGATCACCACCGCCATGGTCAGCGTGCAGGTCGGCGCGATGGGCATGCGCGTCTGGAGCGGCCACTGGACCGACAGGCACCAGAACCGCCGCGCCTATTTACGCACCTGCACCGTGTTGAGCATTGCATTGTTCGGCGCGCTCGCGGCGCTGGTGACCTGGGCGGGGATGCGGCCCGTGGTGCCGGCCGCCATGGGCATCGCGTTGCTGGCGCTACTGGCGGCCTGCGGGATATGCGTATCGGCCTGGCACGGCGTGGCCTTTACCGAACTCGCGACGCTGGCCGGCGCGCGGCGTGCCGGCACCGCCCTGGGCATGGCCAACACCAGCGTGTTCGCGGTGTGTTTTGTCACGCCCTTGAGCCTTCCTTACCTGCTGGCCTGGCAAGGCTGGGCCATGGTTTGGGGTGTGGCCGGCCTGTGCGCGTTGGTGGCGCTGCCGCTGCTTGCGGCCGGTGCGCCGAAACCGGTGCGCGGCACTCAGTTGAAGGCTTCGAAGCTTTCGTTAAGGCGGTCCACATAATGCGCCTTCGCCGAAGCGTCGATGAAGCTCGCCTCAAAGCTGTTGCGTGCCAGCACGTAAGCGTGCTGTGCATTCAGTCCCGTCGCGGCAAAAGTCTGCGTGAAGTTCTCATTCATGTAGCCGCCGAAATAGGCCGGGTCGTCTGAATTGACCGTGGCTACCAGCCCGGCATCAAGCAGCTCACGCAGGTTGTGGCTGGCAAGGTCCGGGAACACACAGAGCTTGAGGTTGGAGAGCGGGCAGACCGTGAGCGGAATGCGGTCTTGCGCCAGGCGCTGCATCAGCGATGCATCACGGCTGGAACGCACGCCGTGGTCTACACGCTCCACCTTGAGCACGTCAAGCGCCGTCCAGACGTATTCGGGCGGGCCTTCCTCGCCGGCGTGGGCCACCAGGTGAAAACCCAGCTCACGGCAGCGCGCAAACACGCGGGCAAACTTCTCGGGCGGGTTGCCGACCTCGCCTGAGTCAAGCCCGATGCCAATGAATTTGTCACGGAAGGGCAAGGCCTGCTCCAGCGTTTCAAACGCGTCTTCCTCACTGAGATGGCGCAGAAAGCACAGGATCAGCGAGGCGCTGACGCCCAGCCCGGCCTGCGCGTCCACACAGGCACGGTGCAGGCCGTTGATGACCGTTTCCATGCTGACGCCGCGTGCCGTGTGCGTTTGCGGGTCAAAAAACATTTCGGTGTGCACCACGTTGTCAGCGGCAGCTTTGCGCAAGTAGGCATCGGCCATATCGTAAAAATCCTGCTCGGTGATGAGCACACTGGCGCCTGCGTAGTAGATGTCGAGAAAGCTCTGCAGGTTGGTAAAGGCATAAGCGCTGCGCAATTCTTCAACGCTGGCATAGGGAATGTTCACGCCGTTGCGGCGGGCCAGCGCGAAGATCAGTTCGGGCTCAAGCGAGCCTTCGATATGCATATGCAGCTCGGCTTTGGGCATGCTTTTGAGCAGTTCGGGCAGGCGGTCTGCGGACACGGGTTTTACATTGAATGGTGCGGGTGTCATGTCAACTCCAGAAACAAAAAAGCTGCCCGAAGGCAGCTTTGAAACTACGTTGCGAGCGCTCCGGCCCGGGAACTGTTGCCCAGGCACGGCGCTCTGTCCATTATCCTCAGTTGCCGGGAACCTTGCCTTCGACACCCTTGACGTACGTCTTCAGGCCGCCGAGAAATTTGTCGTCCGCCACCACATCCTTGGCCAGCAGTTCCTTGCCGGTGTTGTCGGTGATCGGGCCTTTCCAGATCGAGAAGCTACCGTCCTTCAGGCCGGCCTTGACTTCTTCGACGCGTTTTTTGGTGTCGTCCGGCACATCGGCTGCAATCGACACGATGTCGATGGCGCCTTCCTTGACGCCCCACCAGGCAGCGGTGTTGCCCGTCCATTTGCCCTCAAGCGCCTCACCCACGGACTTCACATAGTACGGGCCCCAGTTGATGATGGCCGATGCCAGGTGGGCCTTGGGGCCGTAGGCGGTCATGTCCGAATCCCAGCCGAAGGCGCGTTTGCCCATTTTTTCGGCGGTCTGCAGCACGGCGGACGAATCAGTGTTCTGGAACAGCACGTCGGCCCCGCCATTGATGAGCGCCGTGGCGGCTTCGGTTTCCTTGGGCGGGTTGAACCATTCGTTGACCCACACCACCTTGGTCTTGACCTTGGGGTTGACCGACTGCGCGCCCAGCGTGAAGCTGTTGATGTTGCGCACCACTTCAGGAATCGGCACCGAGCCGACCACGCCCAGCGTGCCGGTCTTGCTCATCTTCCCCGCGATCACGCCGGCCATGTAGGCACCTTCGTAGGTGCGGCTGTCATAGGTGCGCATGTTCTCGGCCTGCTTGTAGCCGGTGGCGTGTTCGAACTTCACACCCTTGGTATCGGCCGCAACCTTGAGCATGGGCTCCATGTAGCCGAACGTGGTACCAAAGATCAGCTTGGCGCCGTTATTGGCCATGTCGCGGATTACGCGCTCGGCGTCGGCCGACTCGGGTACTTTCTCGACGAAGCTGGTGACGACCTTGTCGCCATAGGCTTTCTCCACAGCCTTGCGGCCATTGTCGTGCGCAAAGGTCCAGCCGCCGTCGCCCACAGGGCCTACATAGGCAAATGCGATTTTCAGGGGCTCGACCTTGGCAGGCGCTGCCGCCGCTGGCGCGGGTGCGGCAGGCGCCGCTGCCGGCTCTTCCTTCTTGCCGCAGCCCATCAGGGCTGCCCCAGCCACAGCCGACAAGGCCGCCAGCTTCAGCAGGGAACGTTTTTGCAGGTCAGTCATGTGAACTCGCTTTCGTTTTTAGGAAATGACATTGAAATGAAAAGTGGAACGGTAAGGCGAAAAAAAGCAATTATGCGGCGGATCGACCTTAAAACACCATCAGGCCCCCGGGTAAAAGGGCTTGCCGATGGAGCTGGGCATGTTGACGCGAATCCACAGCGGGTTGCGCGAGATCAGGACCAGCACCACGATGGTGGACAGGTAGGGCAGCATGCTCAGGAACTGCGTAGGCATGTTCACGCCCAGGCTTTGCAGGTGAAACTGCAACATGGTCACGCCGCCGAACAGGTAAGCACCCAGCAAAACCCGTGCCGGTCGCCAGGTGGCAAAGGTGGTGAGCGCCAGCGCGATCCAGCCCTTGCCCGCGATCATGCCCTCGACCCACAGCGGTGTATAGACCACCGACACATAGGCGCCGGCCAGCCCACACAGTGCGCCGCCGGCCACGACCGCCGCCAGGCGTATTCGTCGCACCGGGTAGCCCAACGCAYGCGCCGACTCAGGGCTCTCACCGACCGAGCGCAGCACCAGGCCGGCGCGCGTGCGGTACAAGAACCAGATCAACCCGGCCRTCAGCGCCATGGCGATGTAAACCATGGGATGCTGACGGAACAGCGCTGGGCCCACGAGCGGAATGTCAGCCAGAAAGGGAATTGGGTACTGCGACTGCTCGGGCAACTTCTCTTGCACATACTTGATGCCGGCAAAGGCCGAGAAACCCGCACCGAAGAGGCTGAGTGCCAGCCCCGTGGCGTACTGGTTGGTATTGAGCCAGATCACCAGCACGCCGAAAACCGCGGCCAGGAAAGCGCCTGCCGCCATGCCGGCCACAAAGCCCAGCCAGGTGTTGCCGGTGTGTACCACCGTGGCAAAGCCTGCAATGGCCGCGCACAGCATCATGCCCTCGGCGCCGAGGTTGACGATGCCGGCTTTCTCATTGATGAGCAGGCCTAGCGCGGCGATGGCCAGCACGGTGCCGGCGCTGAGTGTGGCCGCGATGAGCAATGCGGTGGAGTCCATCAGCCGGCTCCTTTCACAAGGTCGGTCGAAGCAGGCGCTGCTACCGGCGTGGGGATGGGCCTGGTCAGCTTGAGGCGGTACGCGATAAGCGTATCGCAGGCCAGCAGGCTGAAGAGCAGCAGGCCCTGGAACACGCCGGTGATCGACTTGGGCAGCCCCAGGCGCGACTGCGCTAGCTCGCCGCCTATATAAAACATGCTCATCAGGATGGCGGAGAACACCACGCCGACCGGATGCAACCGCCCGACGAAGGCGACGATGATCGCGGCAAAACCATACCCCGCCGGCACATAAGGCGTGAGCTGGCCAATGGGGCCGGCCACTTCGAGCGCGCCTGCCAGGCCCGCCGCGGCGCCCGATGTCAGCAGCGCCAGCCACAACGCACGACGCGATGAAAACCCGGCATAGCGCGCGGCCGCAGGTGCGAGGCYACTGACCTCATGCCGAAAACCCGCGTGTGTGCGGAACATGAACAGCCACAGCCCGGCCACGCCCACCAGTGCGAGCACGATGCCGATGTTCACACGCGAGCCCTGCATCAGCCGCGGAATCTGCGTCACGGCCTCGAAGGTTTYGGTTTGCGGAAAGTTGTAGCCGTTGGGGTCTTTCCAGGGGCCGAAGACAAGGTAGTTCAGCACCATCTCCGCCACATAGACCAGCATCAGGCTGACCAGGATTTCATTGGCGTTGAAACGGTCGCGCAGCAAGGCGGTGATGCCGGCCCACACCATGCCGCCCGCAAGGCCTGCCAGCAATATGGCCGGAACGATCCAGGGACCCGTGGTTTTTTCAGCCAACAGCGCCACGCCGCCTGCGGCGATCGCACCCATGACGAACTGGCCTTCGGCGCCGATGTTCCAGACATTGGAGCGAAAACACACCGCCAGCCCCAGCGCGATGATGAGCAGCGGCGTGGCCTTGACCAGCAGTTCCCCGATCGCGTAGGGCGACTTGATAGGTTCCCAGAAAAACACCTGCATGCCCTTGACGGGGTCTTTGCCCAGCGCCACAAACAGCGCCACGCCGATCAGCACGGTAATCAGCAGAGCCAGCACCGGAGAGGCATAGCTCCAGAAGGAAGACGGCTGGGGACGAATCTCGAGCCTCATGCCGAGGCCTCCGCCGTGGTTTGTGTTGTCTCTGCCTGGTGCGTGCCGGCCGCCCAGAGCCCGCTCATCCACTGCCCCACCAGTTCCACCGTGGCGTCGGCGCGCGGCAGCGAGGGCGAGAGCTGACCCTTGGCCATCACATAGAGCCGGTCGCAGATGTCAAACAGTTCTTCGAGCTCTTCACTCACCACCAGCACCGCGCAGCCGGCATCGCGCAGCTTGAGCAACTCGCCACGTATTTGCGTGGCCGCCCCCACATCAACACCCCAGGTGGGTTGCGAAACGATCAGCAGCTCAGGCTGCGCGTCAATCTCGCGACCCATGATGAACTTCTGCAGGTTGYCGCCCGACAGCGACTTGGCCACCGCCTGCGGCCCGCCGGACTTGACCTTGTAGTCGGCAATGATGCGGGCTGCCTGCGCCTGCAGGGCGCCGCGGTCAAGCCAGCCGCTTTTGCCAACAGCCTCCTTGCGCGTGAGCAACAGGTTGCGTGCCAGCGAAAGCGATGGCACGGCGCCACGCCCCAGGCGCTCTTCAGGCACAAAGTGCAGGCCCAGCGCGCGCCGGCCGCCAGGGCCGAACTTGCCCACCGGCTGGCCTTTGACTTTGATCGCATCGCTGGCGGCGCGGGTGTCTTCGCCCGACAGTGCATAAAGCAACTCTTTCTGGCCATTGCCCGACACACCGGCAATGCCGACCACCTCGCCGGACCGCACCTGCAACGCGATCTGGTGCAGGTCGACGCCGAACTGGTCTTCCTTTTGCACGTCGAGTTGCTTCACGTCGAGCACCACGGCGCCGGCGCGCACCTCGCGGTGCTCCAGCGCGGGCGGCTCAGCGCCAATCATCAAACGGCTCAGCGAGGCATTGGACTCCTGCCGCGGATCACAGAAACCGGAAACCTTCCCGCCACGCAACACCGTGCAGGCAGTGCACAGCGCGCGGATTTCATGCAGCTTGTGGCTGATGTACAAAATACTGCAGCCCTGTGCAGCCAGCGTTCTCAGCGTGACAAACAGGTTCTCGACCGCCTGGGGCGTCAGCACCGAGGTGGGCTCGTCCAGGATCAGCAGCCGCGGATGCGTGAGCAGCGCCCTGACAATTTCCACCCGCTGCCGCTCGCCCACGCTCAGGGTGTGCACGGGACGTGTCGGGTCCAGCTGCAGGCCATAGGCTTGTGTCGTCTGCAGGATGCGCTGCGAGACTTCGGCCAGCGTGAGGTGTTTGTCCAGCCCCAGCCAGACGTTCTCGGCCAMCGTCAGCRTGTCAAACAGGCTGAAGTGTTGAAACACCATGCTGATGCCCAGCGCCCGCGCCTCGTGCGGGTTGCGCACAGCCACCGGTTTGCCGTCCATCGCCACGCTGCCGGCGTCGGGCTTGACCGAGCCGTAAATGATCTTCATCAGTGTCGATTTGCCCGCGCCGTTTTCACCGAGCACGGCGTGGATTTCACCGGGCTGCACTGTCAGCGAAATGCCGCTGTTGGCCACCACGCCGGGGTAGCTTTTGGTGATGCCGGAAAGCTGCAGCCGCGGCGGCTGGCCGGGCGGGCTGTCAGTCTGGGGCGAGGCTACGGTCATTGTCTCTGGGTATCCGGTTTTGTCGTCGGTTTATAGGTAATTCTGGCTGCAGCCCTTACGGGACGAGCGCAAGCAGCTATTCTTTTCGTAGCGTTGAGGCCACAGACTTGACACGCTCGCGCAGCCACCGGGCCGAGTTGGAGGCGTGTGTGCGTTCGTGCCAGAGCTGGTAATACATCATTCGGGGAAAGGCGATCGGGCTGGGCAGTATTTTCACCGGTAGCAGGCCGGCAAAGCGTTCGCAATACTGGCGCCCGGTGGTCATCACCAGCAAGCTTGATGCCACCATGGACGGCATCAGGCTGAAGTGCGGGCAGCGCACCGTGATGTTGCGCACCATGCCCAAGGTGTCGAGATGCTCGTCGATCACGCCCTTGGCGCCGGGGTGCGTGGCGGTGGGCGCGATGTGTTCGGCTTCCAGCCAGGTCGCGGCATCCCAGCCGCGGCGCACGGCCGGGTGCTCCTTGGCGACCAGGCAGACCACCTCGTCGCCGAAAAGACGTGCCATGTGCAGGTCGTCGGGCGGCGCGGCCCAGTTGCCTATGACGATGTCGGCCTGGCCTTGCGCCAGGTGCGTGCGGTAGTCGGATTCAGCGGACAGCGGGTGGATTTCGATATGGCAGAGCGGCGCCTGGGATTTGATCTGCGCCACCAGCTGCGGCAGGAAAGACGGGTCCAGGTAGTCGCTGGCCGCCAGGCGAAAGGTGGTCTGAGCGGTAGCCGGGTCAAACCCGCGCGCGTCACTGAACAACATGCCGGCCGCGCGCAAAATGCTGGCCGAGGGCTCGATCATGCGCAGGCCCGCATCCGTAGGCACCATGCCGGAGCCGGACCGCACCAGGATAGGGTCACCCGCCAGCGTGCGCAGGCGCTTGAGCGCCGCGCTGACGGCGGGCTGGTACATGCCCAGGCGGAGGGCGGCGCGTGATACGCTGCGTTCAGTAAGCACGGTGTTCAAGACCCTGATGAGATGGAGGTCTATCTTGTCGAAAAGCGCCTGGTCTTTCATACCTTTTCACCCATGCGGTTGATATGCACTTTTGTATGCTGGCCGCGGCGCGACTGTTTTAACCTGAAGCATGGCTGTCCCATCTTTTTCCAGACCCATCCGCTTCGTCAGGCGGGGTGAAGTTGTTTCCGTCAGCAATGTACCACCCAGCCGCACCCTGCTGGAGCTGCTGCGCGAGGACCTGGCCTGCACCGGCACCAAGGAGGGCTGCGGCGAAGGCGACTGCGGCGCCTGCACCGTGGTGCTGGGCGAGGCGACGGGCGGCAAGGTCGAATACCGTGCCATCAACAGCTGCATCCGGCTCGCGCATTCGGTGGACGGCATGGCGCTGTGGACGGTGGAAGACATTGCAGCGCAGGACGGCGCCTTGCACCCCGCCCAGCAAGCCATGGTGGACAAACACGGCTCCCAATGCGGCTTCTGCACCCCGGGCTTCGTGATGAGCCTGTTCGGCATGTACCAAAACCACGTCTGCCAAGGCGAGCCCATCACGCGGGAGCTGGCCCAGGAAGAACTCTCCGGCAATCTTTGCCGCTGCACCGGCTACCGGCCCATTCTGGAGGCCGCGCAGACCATGGGCGACCTGCCTCCGGTGCAGGTCGACGAAGCCAGTTTGCTACAAAAACTGGAGCTGCTCGCGCCCGCCCCTGTTGGGCTGGAGGCCGATTTGGCTTACAAATCACCCACCACGCTGATAGCCTTGCTGCAGGCCCGCGCCTCCCACCCCGGCGCCCAACTGGTGGCCGGCTGCACCGACGTGGGCTTGTGGGTGACCAAGCAGCACATGCAATTTGGCAAGGTGCTGGATGTCACCAAAGTGCGTGAACTGCGCCGCATTGAAGACTACCCGCATCACATCGCCATAGGCGCCGCCGTGACACTGGCCGACGCCTATGCGGCGCTGGTGAAAGACCGGCCGCAACTGCAAAACTTCGGGGCCCGCTTTGCCGGGCTGCCGGTGCGCAATTCCGGCACGCTGGGCGGCAACATCGCCAATGGCTCGCCGATTGGCGACTCCATGCCCTTGCTGATTGCACTAGGCGCAAACATCGTCCTGATGAGCGTGCGCGGCCACCGCGAAATGCCGCTGGAAGCGCTTTACACCGGCTACCGCAAGAACGTGATGGCGCCCGACGAAGTGCTGGCCTGGATCAAGGTGCCCAAACCGCAGCCCCGGGAGGCGATGAAGGTCTACAAAATCTCCAAGCGCTATGACGACGATATTTCCGCCGTCTGCCTGGCGATCAACCTGCAGATTGAAAATGGCATTGTCGTCAGCGCGTCGATAGGCGCAGGCGGCGTCGCCGCCACGCCGGTGCGAGCCACTCAGACTGAGGCAGTGCTGACGGAGAAACCCTGGACGCAGGCCACAGTCCAAAGCGCCATCACCACGCTGCGTGCCGAGTTCTCACCGATTTCAGACATGCGTGCCTCCGCGGCCTACCGCAGCCAGGTGCTGGGCAACCTGCTCCAGCGCTACTGGCTCGAAAGCCAGGGACTGCAGCAGATCAACCTAGCCAGCTTCCGGCTGGAGGAAGCCGCATGAACGCCGCGAAAGACATCTCCGTCAGCCGCGATGCGATGGCCGACCCGGACGTGCGCGCAGCCAACGCCCGCGCTGGCGATGTGCCCCCCGCAGACCTTGCGGAAAAAACGTCGCTGGCCCAAAAACCCGCAAGCACGCAGGCGGCGGGCCGCTCCACACCCCATGAAAGCRCCCGCGCGCAAGTCGCCGGCGCCGCCACCTATGTCGACGACATTCCGGAAGTGCGCGGCACGCTGCATGCCGCGCCCATTTTGTCGACCGTGGCACATGG
Source organism: Polaromonas sp. P1_G4 (assembly GCF_056405475.1). Lineage (NCBI taxonomy): Bacteria > Pseudomonadati > Pseudomonadota > Betaproteobacteria > Burkholderiales > Comamonadaceae > Polaromonas > Polaromonas sp. P1_G4. Next base: position 4,852 of record NZ_JBFUCA010000009.1, on the reverse strand, counting down.
CAGGCTGCTGGGCGTCGACACCACCGCGGCGCTGGCCATGCCGGGCGTGCGCGACGTGATCCTGGCGCGCGACATTCCGGGCGACCCGGTGCTGGGCAATTTCTCTCACGACGAGCCGGTGTTTGCACAAAACACGGTGCAGCACATCGGCCAGGTGATCGGCGTGGCGGTGGCCGACACCGTCATGCAGGCCCGCCGCGCCGCACGCAAGGTGGTGTGCAACATCGAGCCCCTTCCCGCCCTGCTGACCGTGCACGACGCGCTCAAGGCAGAAAGTTATGTGCTGCCGCCGGTCTTCGTGAAACGCGGCGACGCGGCAGCAGCACTCAAAAATGCGCCCCATGCACTGCACGGCACGCTGGAAGTCGGCGGCCAGGAACATTTCTACCTCGAAGGCCAGGTTGCCTACGTGGTGCCGCAGGAACAACACCAGTGGCTGGTCTATTCGAGCACCCAGCACCCCGGCGAGATCCAGCACTGGGTGTCGCACGCACTGGGCATTGCCAACCATGCGGTGCGCGTTGAATGCCGGCGCATGGGCGGCGGCTTTGGCGGCAAGGAAACGCAGTCGGGCCAGATGGCCGTTTGGGCCGCCATTGCCGCTCACAAGCTGCATTGCCCCGTCAAGCTGCGGCTGGACCGCGACGACGACTTCCTAGTTACCGGCAAGCGCCACCCCTTTGCGTATGAATACGACGTGGGCTTTGACGACACCGGCCGGCTCAGCGGCCTCAAGCTCATGATGGCGGTGAACTGCGGCTTCAGCGCCGACCTGTCGGGCCCGGTGGCCGACCGCGCGGTTTTCCACGCCGACAACGCTTACTTTCTGGAGGACGTGGAGATAGCGTCCTACCGCTGCAAGACCAACACGCAAAGCAACACCGCCTTCCGCGGCTTTGGCGGTCCGCAGGGCATGATCGTGATTGAAGCCATCATGGGCGACATCGCGCGCGCGCTGGGCCTGGACCCGCTGGCCGTGCGCAAACGCAACCTCTACGGCATCGGCGAGCGTGACGTCACCCACTACCAGATGAAGGTCGAGGACAACATTCTTGAGCCGCTGCTATCAAAACTGGAGCTGTCCGCGCTTTATTCACAACGCCGTCAGAAAATTTCTGCCTGGAACACTCAAAGCCCGGTCATCAAGCGCGGCATCGCCATCACACCCGTGAAGTTCGGCATTTCGTTTACCGCCACCCTCTTCAACCAGGCCGGGGCGCTGGTGCATGTGTACACCGACGGCAGCGTACAAGTGAACCACGGCGGCACCGAAATGGGCCAGRGACTGAACACCAAGGTCGCCCAGATCGTGGCCGATGAACTGGGCGTGCCGTTCGACCAGGTGCTGGCCACCGCCAGCGACACCAGCAAGATTCCGAACGCGTCAGCCACCGCGGCCTCAGCCGGCACCGACCTGAACGCGCGCGCCGCGCAATACGCCGCCCGCAATGTGCGCGACAACCTGGCGCAATTTGTGGCCGGCCTGGACCGGTGCGGCGCGGGCGCGGTGCAGTTTGAAGGGGGCGAGGTTGTCACACCCGCAGGCGCGCGGCCTTTCACCGAAGTCGTGAAGCTGGCCTATGCCAACCGCATCCAGCTCTGGAGCGACGGCTTTTACCGCACACCCAAAATCCACTACGACAAGGCCACACTGACCGGCCGGCCGTTCTACTACTTCGCTTATGGCGCGGCCTGCACCGAAGTCGCCATCGACACCCTGACGGGCGAAAGCCGCGTGCTGAAAGTCGACATCCTGCATGACGTGGGCACCAGCATCAACCCGGCCATCGACATCGGCCAGATCGAAGGCGGTTTTGTGCAGGGCATGGGCTGGCTCACCACCGAGCAGCTGGTGTGGAACGACAAGGGCCTTTTGACCACGCACGCGCCCAGCACCTACAAGATTCCTGCGACCGGCGATGTACCCGAGCATTTCAAGATCGATCTGTGGCCCGAGCCCAACCGCGAAGACAACGTCTTCGGCAGCAAGGCCGTGGGCGAACCGCCGCTGATGCTGGCGATCAGTGTGTATGAGGCTTTGCGCGATGCGGTGGGCGCGGTGAAGGCCGGGGATGAACGCGTGGTGCTGACCGCTCCGGCGACGGCTGAGAATGTGCTGAGCGCTCTTGGGCGCCGGTAATCGGCAGGTCGGATTGGGGCGGGTGCAGAGAGCCTGACCCTTCCCGGCCGCCTGCATCGCGCCTAGCTGAAGACCTTCACAACCAGGCTGATTGCCGAGGCAGCGAACAACCAGAGGACCAGCAACATGCTGCCGCCCGATACCAGACTCGTGGGAATGATAAACAGCATGGCAACGATGCTGCCCGCCGAGAAAACCAGATAGGTCATCCATAGCCCTGCTCCAGCAAGGAAAAACAGAAAAACAATTTTGGGGATGACGTCGAGGCTGCACCCGCCCCAGCACCCGGCCACGCCTGATGCCAACATAAATATCTCCAGGACGATCAGGAGAAAGCCGGCAAAGACAAGGGCGATGGCCGGTGGGCCCTCTTCTTCCGACGGTTGGCTGTTTTCGTTCTGCATGCTTATGGCCCCGATATTTGTAGTCGCGCTGATGGCGACAACAGCCATCCTATCGGAGATTAACAGGGGTACGCGGTAAGCGCGATACCCGATAGCGGCGTTCACAGGCCTACCGGCCCTCGATCTCCAGGTTGCCGCAGTATTCCATTTACGGCAGAACCCGGCCTGACGCTCAAGCCTCCCGGTACATCCCCGAGTCGCCGCGCACGCCCAGCTTCTTCCTGAAGGCCTGAATATCAAAGCCCTCGCTGGCGAGCTGCTTTTGCATGACGGTCTGGGCGGCGGCCACCGCATCGGCATTGGCCCACTCGACCACGGTCACCACATCGAACTCGCTGCTGTCGCCCGTCTGGGTCAGCACATGTTTTTGCAGGCAGCCGGGCTGCTCGCCCAGCATGCGCTGGACCTGGTGAATGCGCTCGACAAAAGCGGAGATCGATTGCGAGGGCACGACGAATTTGTCGACGCGGAACACGGAGGCGGAAGCGGGGGCTTGATAAATCGCTGGACATGAAAACAACTCCTTTGAAATAAGCGGGCCGGATTGGCCTGAAAATGAGGAGTCTGAAACCTCAAGTAAAGTTTAGGTCAAGCATTTTTTCAAGGAAATCCATAGGCACGGAACTGGAACAGGCCGGCATCTTTCCCACACTCTCGGTCGGCGACATGGCACGCCGCAGCGGCGTGGCGGTGTCCACCCTGCACTTTTATGAGAAAAAAGGGCTGATCAGCAGCACCCGCACCGAAGGCAACCAGCGTCGCTACRCACGCGAGATGCTGCGACGCGTGGCTTTTGTGCGTGTGGCGCAGCGGGTGGGCATTGCGCTGGCCGACATCGAGGCAGCCCTGGCCACCCTGCCCGCGAAGGCGGCCCCCAGCCGCGCGGACTGGGCCCGACTGTCGGCAGCCTGGCGCGCCGACCTGGACGAGCGCATGGCCCAGCTCAAAAAACTGCGCGACACCCTGGACGACTGCATAGGCTGCGGCTGCCTGTCGATTGACAAATGCCGGCTGCGCAACCCGTATGACCAGCTCGCCGGGCAGGGCGCGGGGCCGCAGCGTTTGTGGGTTCGTCGCCGGGAAGCCTAGAACAAGGGGCGGATCAGATCCAGCAACATCATCGCCACCGCAAAGCCCATCACCACCACACCGCCCCAGCCGAACCACGTGGTCTTCAGGCCCGAGGTGAAATTGCCCATGACCGATTTCCGGCCGGCCAGCAGCATCAGGCCGGCCATGATGGGCACGGCCACCACGCCGTTGATCACGGCACTCCAGTAAAGCGCTTTCATCGGGTCTATGCTGGTGAAGTCCATGCCCGTGCCTACGATGGTGGCGATGACAATGATGGCGTAAAAGCGTTTGGCCTCGTACCAGTGGCGCTCCAGGCCTTCGGGCCAGCCGAAGGCCTCGGCCACGGCGTAGGCGGCCGACGAGGCCAGCACCGGCACGGCCAGCAGGCCGGTGGCGATGATGCCGCCGGCGAACAGCGCAAAGGCAAAATCGCCGGCCAGTGGCCGCAAAGCCTGCGCCGCCTGCGCGGCTGATGTCACATCATGGATACCGGCCGCATACAGCACCGCACCGCCCAACACCATGATGAAAAAGGCGATGGCATTAGAGAAAAACATGCCGATGTAGGTGTCGCGCTTGACGCGGCGAAGGTCGCGGCGGATCTTCTTTTCAGCGCCCAGTACCCCGCCCTTCAGGCGCAGCTCTTCCACCTCCTGCGAGGCCTGCCAGAAAAACAGGTAAGGCGAAATCGTGGTGCCCAGCAGCGCGACGATCATCATCCAGTAGCCCGAGGTCCACTGCAGTTTGGGTACGACCAGGTCATGCAGCACCTGGGCCCACTGCACCTGCACCAGGAACACGGCGATGACATAGGCAAAGAGAAAGAGCGTGAGCCATTTCAAAATGGGTGCGAGCTTGCGGTAAGGCACAAACACCTGTAGCAGCACGGTGATGATGCCGAAGGCCACTGCATGAAAGTGGTCGCCGCCGCCCACCGCCAGCTGCAGCGCCTCGCCCATCGCGGCAATGTCGGCGGCAATGTTGATGGTGTTGGCAATGACCAGCAAAAACACCATGCTCATCAGGAACGCGCGGGGCGTGTGCTCGCGCAGGTTGGCCGCCACACCCTTGCCGGTGACGCGTCCGRTACGCGCGCTCACCAGCTGGATGGCGATCATGAAAGGCAGCGACAAAAACACCGTCCAGAGCAGGCCGGTGCCGAACTGCGCCCCCGCCTGCGTGTAGGTGGCGATGCCGGAAGGGTCGTCGTCGGCAGCGCCGGTGACTACACCTG
>NZ_JBFUCA010000008.1:0-21283 GCF_056405475.1 Polaromonas sp. P1_G4 | reverse complement strand
GGTCTGGCAAAGCCAGTCCCGCGGCCCCGGCTGGCCTGGAGCGTCTGGGGTACTTTTATGATCTTGTTGTACTAAATTGATGAGAAAGAGAAAAAGTCATGATGGAACTGCTGACTGATCCGCAAATGTGGATTGCTTTTGCCACGCTCACTGCGTTGGAGCTGGTGCTGGGCATTGACAACATTATTTTCATCTCCATCCTGGTGGACAAGCTGCCCAAGGACAAGCAGGAACTGGCCCGGCGCCTGGGCCTTTTTATGGCGATGTTCATGCGCATTGGCTTGCTGTTTGTGCTGTCGTGGATCATCGGGCTGGTGGATCCGCTGTTCACCATTTTGAAGCAGGAAATCTCGGGGCGCGACCTGATCCTGATTGCCGGTGGCCTGTTCCTGATCTGGAAGAGCACCGGCGAAATTCACCAGTCGATGGAGGGCGAGGAAGGCCACGCCTCCAGTGCGGTCAAGGCCACATTTGCGGCCGTGATCGTGCAGATCATGATTGTCGACATGGTGTTCTCGCTGGACTCCATCATCACCGCAGTCGGCATGGTTGACAGCCTCCCGGTCATGATTGCCGCGGTCATCGCTTCGGTGGGCCTCATGATGCTGTTCGCTCCGGCCATCGGCCGCTTTGTCTCCGACCACCCGACCATCAAGATGCTGGCGCTGTCCTTCCTTGTCGTCGTCGGTGTGGTGCTGATCGCCGAGGGCCTGGACCATCATGTGCCCAAGGGCTATGTCTACTTTGCCATGGCGTTTTCTGTGGCGGTGGAAATGCTCAACATCCGCATGCGCAAGAAAAAGAGYAAGCCGGTGCATCTGAGAAATGCCTATGTCGATGGCGACAAGGCAGACGTGGCCGACAAGCGCAAGCCCTGAGACGGGTCGCTGCCCGTGACACGCCCGCGCTGCGCCGCGTGCCTTCGCCCACAAAGCGCCTGCATCTGCGCCTGGATCAGGCCGACGGCGCATGAAGCGGAAGTGCTTATCCTCCAGCACCCGCTGGAGGTCGACCACGCCAAAAACAGTGCCTGCCTGCTGCATCTGAGCTTGCCGCGCAGCCGGATGCTGACGGGTGAAGCCTTTGACGAGGCTGGCTTGCATGATGTGCTGAAAGAGACGAGGTACACCGTGCTCCTGTATCCGCAGACGCCGGAAGACAAAGCAGCCGCCGTGGATACCGCGCAACTCAAAGACCCGTCGCGCGTGCGGCTCGTGGTGCTGGACAGCACCTGGCGCAAAAGCCGCAAGATGCTGCACCTGAGTCCGGTGCTGCGGCAACTCCCTCGCTTGTCGCTGGAGGATATGCCGGCCTCAAACTACCTGATCCGCAAGGCGCACAAGCCGGGGCAGCTCTCAACATTGGAGGCAACGTGCGCGGCACTGGCGCAATTGGAAAGTGATCCCGAAAAATATCAGCCGTTGCTCAAAGCCTTTGACGGGTTTGTCGCGCAGCAGCTGGCTTTCGTTCCGAAGTAATTCGGTTCCCGTTCAGTCGCCCAGGTCGATCACACCGGCCAGCGGCACTCCGCTGGGGGCCTCATAGTCCGCAATCACGGCAGCGCGCCCTGTATGCGCTGAAATGTCTTGAAGCCGTCCTTTGACGAAGGCAATCGAGGGTGCATCCAGCGCGGCAAAGGGCTCATCCAGCAACAACACCGCCGCACCCGATGCAAACGCCGCTGTCAGCCAGACCTTGCGCTTCGACCCGGTGGACAGCATGAAAAGCTGCTTGCCCATGTGCGGCTCAAGCCCGAGGCCGTCGACCAGCGGCACTACCAAATTCGCATCAAAACCCGGGTACCGGCTGCGAACATCTTCGAAATACTGCGCCGGCGTGAGTTGATCAAACGTGTTGGCGCGCGGCTCCATCCAGAAGAGCTGCCGGCGGTAAGCGTCGGGCTTGTCGTTGAGCGAGATGCCATTGAGCGTCAACTTTCCCTTATCGGCAGGCAAGGCCCCCGCCAGTAAACGAAGCAGGGTGCTCTTGCCGCGCCCGTCGCCGCCTTGCACCAGCGTGACGCCTGGCGGGATTTCGCCGGACCAGTTGGCAAGGATTTCAACCTGTGGGTTGGGGTAGCGGAACCACAGGTCTTCGATGGTGAGCATGCTGGTGTTTGACAGGGTGGCTTGATAGAGGATCTTTGAAATATCTATTCGGAGGAAAGCTAGGCCACGTGAGCAATCGCCTTCAGTTGGCGCAGGCGCATGACAAGGCTTTCTGCCGCGACCTCGGTTGCCACCGGGATTGATACGGGCGTACCTTCCAGCACTGAATCTGTGGCTGCCTTCGCCTCGCTCAACGACATGGCTGCAGTCTCTTGAAGCAACTTGGAATGAGAAACCTTGAGGAAGCCGGCTTCCCAGCCAGTGATGATGACGGTGTGCATTTGACGGCCTGATTCTTGAATTGGTGCGAGAGTCTGGGCAAATGTTAATCTGCAATTTTGGGTCCTATGCCGGGCCACTATTCAATTGGACAAGAAAGTTGCAGTTATGAGCTTCGGAAAAACCACCCCCATCCTTCGCATCTTCGATGAAGCCAAGGCCAGGGAGTTTTACATCGACTTCCTCGGCTTCAAGGTCGATTGGGAGCATCGCTTTGAGCCCGGCATGCCGCTCTATCTGCAAATCTCCAAAGGCGGCTGCGTGCTGCATTTGTCGGAGCACCACGGCGACTGCAGCCCGGGCGCGGCGATGCGGATTGAAACGGATGGGCTTGATGCGTATCACCAGCAGCTTCTGGCGAAGAACTACAAGCACGCCCGTCCCGGAATTGAAGACACAGCGTGGGAGAGCCGGGATATGTCGGTCAGGGACCCTTTTGGCAACCGGCTGACATTTACCAATGCCATCAGCACCTGACCTCACCTCTTTCATCCGCTTCACTTGACTGCACTTTGCAAACCGGGTGAATCTCACGCCTGCGTGCTCTAAAACCTCAAATCTTGACTGCCGTCAAGAACGCCGTGTCAGGTGCGCCCCCGCTCTTGATTTCCGTCAAGAACACTTCATGGTCGCAGGTTCACCATGGGTGCTGCAGAAGGAGACACCCATGACCTCGACCCACGCGCCCCCTCTTCCAGGCCTCGCCTTACGCTGTTACCGGCTGACGCCGGGAGGCCGCGCCTGTGTGGACACGGTCAATACCAAAGCGCAGACCACGGGCTCGTTGTCGCGCTACCTGCACGATGTACTGGAGATGTGCGGCACGGGCGTGTGGTTTGAGCAGTTGCAGCAGTTCATGCCGCCGCGATCACTTGATGAATCCTTGCGTTCGTTGCTGGCGTCGGGCCTGATTGAAGCCGTGGATGCGGGCGAAGTGCCTGTGCACCTGCCCCCTGCGAGGCGCCGCACACCGTCGATGTTGGGCGACCTGACGAACGCCTGAGATGCCCTGGAGTCAAAGAAGGGGCGTTTATAGGTAAAAAAGGCTTCCAGCCCATACGTGAAAAGCGCGAGCAGCTATTAAATCAATAGCGGCCCGAAATTCAACTTTCTTCAGCCTGCACCAGCAACGCTGCTTGCGCCGGCAGCTCGGCMAGCAGCACCACCTGTCCTGGCGTGATCACCAGGTCGGGCTTGAAGCTGTCTTCTGCGGCAAGCCCTGCGCGTTGCCACCGAAGCTTCACCACGCGCTCCTGCAGGCGCAGCGTGATTTCAAACGAGGGCCAGTGCCCCGGCACGCGGGGCGACAGCGACAGCGCGCCTTGCTGCACCTTGAGGCCCAGAATGTTTTCCAGCGCCGCGCGGTGCAGCCACGCAGCCGAGCCGGTGTACCAGCTCCAGCCGCCGCGGCCTACATAGGGGGCCGCGCCATAGATGTCACCSGCCATCACATAAGGCTCCAGCTCATAGGCGGGGCCACGAGCGGGATGCTCGCTGCGGTGGGCCGGGCTCAGTGCCTTGAAGCTTTCCCAGGCGGATTCGGTGTCGCCGGTGATGGCTTGCGCCATCATGGCCCAGACGGCGGCATGCGAGTACTGACCGCCGTTTTCACGCACGCCTGGCGGGTAGGCCTGGATGTAGCCCGGGTTGTTGTCCGACTTTTCCAGCGGTGGCGCCAGCAGGCGCAGCAGGCCCGCTTCGTTGTCCACCAGCTGTTCATTCATGGCCTGCATGGCCGGGCCGATGAAGGCCTCGGTGGAGGCGCCGGAAAGGACCGACCAGGCTTGTGCAATCAGGTCGATGCGGCATTCATCATTGGTGGAGGAGCCGAGCGGTGCGCCGTTGTCAAAGAACGCCCGGCGGAACCAGGCACCGTCCCAGCCCGCGTCGTGCAGGGCGGCAACCCAGCCGGAGCGGGCCTGGCGCCAGCGTTGCGCGCGGCCGTCGTCGCCGCGCGATGCGGCCAGGGGCAGAAAGTCATTGACCACGCGGCATAAAAACCAGCCCAGCCAGACAGACTCGCCGCGGCCTTCGTGGCCCACGCGGTTCATGCCGTCGTTCCAGTCACCCGTGCCCATGAGCGGAAGGCCGTGTGCGCCGATGGCCAGGCTGCGGTCCAGGGTACGGGCGCAGTGTTCGAACACCGTGGCGGTTTGTCCGCTGGTTTGCGGCGCGTAATACGCGTCTTCCGCACCTTCGGGAATCGACGGTCCGTCGATGAAGGCAACCTCTTCATCCAGGATGCTGGTGTCGCCTGTGACCTGGACATACCAGGCGCAGGCATAGGGCAGCCACAGCAAGTCGTCCGAAAAATGGGTGCGCACGCCTTCACCGCCGGGCGCGTGCCACCAGTGCTGGACGTCCCCCTCGGGGAATTGGCGCGAGGCGTTCAGCATGATTTGCGCACGCAGGCGGCCCGGTTCAATGACGGCGAAGGCCATGGCGTCCTGCAACTGGTCCCGAAAGCCGAATGCGCCGCCGGCCTGGTAGAAACCGGCCTTGGACCACAGGCGCGACACCAGTGTCTGGTAGAGCAGCCAGCGGTTGACCAGGGCGTCAAACAGCGGATCGGGCGTCTGCACCTGGACTTYGCCCAGCAACCCGGACCAATAAGCCTTGACCTGTTCAAGCGCCTGCGCCGCATCTTTGCCTTGCCAGCTGCGTGCCAGTTGCAGCGCCTGCGTGGCGTCCCCGGCATGGCCGAGGAGGAAGGTGAACGCAAGAGTCTGGCCGGGAGGCAGGGAGAACTCGCCTGCCAGTGCAGAACAGGGGTCCGCACCGCCGGCAGCATTCTGGCCCAGGGCGGAAGGAAGCACCAGCCGGCCTGTTGCGTCGAAAAATTCGCTTCGGTCGCAGGTCCACTCGGGTGTGCCGGGCAAACCGGTCAGCGACAGGAACGCCGTGCTGCCGCCGAAGCCCGCCCGGCTTTCACGCTGCTGCGCAAACACGGCTGTCAGCAGGCTGTCTTTGTCTTTCCACGCATGGATGGTGCGGCGTTCGTGGCGTGCAGCGCCCATCTGCCATTCGACCATGGCCAGGGCGCGCAACTTGCGCGTGGCGCTGCCCTGGTTATGAAGCGTGACCTGCACCAGTTTGACCGGATCAGTCTGATCCACAAAAAAAGTGGTTTCCGCATGAAGCGCACCGTGCTGGCATTCGAAGACGGTGTAACCCTGGCCGTGACGCACACGGCAGGCAGGCGCCGGGCCGTGTTGTGCCGACGGGCTTAGTGCCAGCACTTGCTGTGTGTCCACGTCCTGCAGCAGATAGTGCTCGAAGGTGGGATCCGCCACCGGGTCGTTGGACCAGGGCGTGACCTGGTGCAGCCGGCTGTTGACTGCCCATGTGTAGCCGGCGCCGGTCTCCGACACCTGAAAGCCGAAAGAGGGATTCGCGATCACGTTGATCCATGGTCGGGGCGGACGATGCAGGCTGTCAACGTCAAACCGGAACTCGCCGGTGCCGGCATCGAAGTGTCCCCGGGGTGTTTGCAGTGCTCCTGGCTGCCCGGTGGCGCTGGCAGAACCGGAGGAGAGTGCCGGCAGCGGACGGGTGGCGGGGCCCGCACGGCGCTGGGCGTTGGCCGTGTTGCGCAGCGCTGCGGCCTGTTGTTCAAGCGGCCTGCCGTCTGCCACAAGAATGACGCGTGCCAACCCCGTCAGTGCGGCTTTTTCCGAGGGCACGATTTCCTGGTCGCGCAGCAGGTAAAAGCCACCGGCGTCGCTGCGCGGAAAGCTATTTTCCGTTTGTTGCAGTGTGCGGTCGCGCAGCGCCAGGATGTCGCGTTGCAAGGGCATCAGGTAGGAGTTGACTTCGCTGTTGAGGATGACCACGTCGGTACCCAGCCCGCAGAAACTCCACCAGGGCTGGGCCCGCAGCAATGAATGCACCAGCGCCATCCCGTTGCTGGAGTGGATGAGCACCAGTACGATGGGTTTGTCTCCCGAGATGCCGAAACGCCAGAGCTGGCGCTGGTCCAGCAGGCCGCGTTCCGCCATCGGCCGGGCACAGCTGTACATCAGTGCGGTGTTGAGGTCCTGCAACGCCGCGTTTTCCTCGGGGTCGACCCCGAGGTCGCGCAGGCGCACCTGGGCCAGCGTGGCGGCCATGCGGGTAGCGCGCTCCACGTGCATGGGCTGCAGGTATTTGTCGATGCGTGCCGCGAGTTCGTCGCTGCTGGACGCGGCGGCTGTGGCAAAGCTGAGCCGGGCCACGCCGCCCGCCGGAATGCGGATGCGAAGACGCAGGCCCGCAACCGGGTCCAGCCCGTTGATGGGTGAGCCGTCCTGGCCGTGCGCCTCTGCCCGCAGTGCCGGGTGGCCGGGCTCGCGGTTACGGCCCAGAAAGGCGCGGCGGTCCGAGATGAAATCGATGGCGCGGACGTTGGCTTCTGAATTGGCGAGGAAATGTGCGACCGCCATGACAGGATCGCCCTGCAGCCGGGGTTTGCGTGACAGCAGCAGGGCGCGCCATTCGGGATGCCAGCGTGTCTGGACAAACAGGTTCGAAAATGCCGGATGGGCCTCGTCGGCGCGCGGGTCGGTCAATACCGCTTCAAAGCATGAAATCACGTCGAGCGTCATCTCCGTGGCCGACAGGTTGCGCAGCGTGACGTTGCGCATTTCAGTGTCGTCCTCGGGGCTGACCAGCACGCTGGTGCTTGCCTCCAGCTGATCGGAATTCACGTCAAATTGCACGCGGTCCGGCAGGTAGGTGGCCTTGTATTGCCAGCCGGGATGCGGCGCCGGATGTTGCGTCAGGGACCAGGCCTGCTCCTGGCCGGACGGACGCAGGTAGATGAAGGTACCGCAGGCATCGCGAAGCAGGTCATCGCGCCAGCGGGTGATGTTGTAGGTCTTGCCTGCGGTGCGCCAGCGGCTGACACCGGCCCCATTGGCGCGCAGGGCGACGCTGTAACGCCCATTGGACAGCAGCTGTGTAGGTTGCCAGCCGGGCATGGCCGGGTCGATCTCACGCGAATGGTACAGCCGTGCTTCGGCCAGCTCCGCGGGTTCGGGCAATGCGCGCGGGTCTGCGCTTTCGATGATCTGGCGCGGCGTCTTTTCATGCAGCAGCGATTCGAAAGCCTGCACCAGCGGCGCCGAAGCGAACCAGCGGCGCGGCGCTTCGTTGCACAGCACATTGCACAGTGCCACCAGCGACATGCCCTGGTGGTGCGCCATGTAGGTGTTGACCAGGCTCATCGCCTGGGCGCCCGGTTGCCTGGCGACGGTGAAATCCAGCGCGTCGGCAAAACCGTATTCGCCGCGCGCACCCCATTGCTCAAGCTGGCGCAGGTTAGCCACCGCCTCCTGCGGCGTGAACTGGGATGCCATGATGCTGGCATAGGGCGCCACGACGCGGTCGGCCGGCGGGGTCCGTCGAAGGGCCAGCCGCGGCACGCCAAACGGCGAATACTGGTAGGCCAGCGTATGGTCCTGCCCAAAGTAGGCCGACTCCGAAACGCCCCATGGCAGGCCCTGTGCCTGGCCCCAGGCCTGCTGCTCCTTGACGGCCGCAAGGCCGGACACATGCAGCAGGCCCTCGTCGGGCTCGCTCATGACCAGCGAAGGCATCAGGTATTCAAACATCGAGCCCGACCAGGACTTCAGGCCGGGCGTTACGCCCACCGTCAGGAAGGCGCGGCCCAACGCCAGCCAGTGGCGCCGCGGCACATCACCTTTGGCAATCGCCAGGAAGCTGGTCAGGCGCGCCTCCGAGGCGATCAGGTCGTAATAGCTGGCGTCAAGTGCCTGCTCGTGCACACGCAGCCCGATATGAAACAGGTGGCGCTTGGGGCTGTAAAGGCCGCCGAAATCCATCGCCATACAAAGCTTTTCACAGCGGGCACCCAATTCCAGGAGCTCGGCGGATTCGCCTGGCAAGGTTTCCTGGTGCGCCGCCAGCTGGCGAACACACTGCGCGACGGCCAGCAGGTGGCCGGCCAGGTTACCGCTGTCTACGGTGGAAACATAGGCCGGAGGCAGCACCTGCAGCGACCGGGTTTCATACCAGTTAAGCAGGTGGCCCTGGTGCTTGGGCAGGGCTTCGACCGTGCCCAGCGTGGCGCCCAGCCGCGCGATCAGCTCGGCGGCGGATATCCAGTTGAACTCGCGCGCGCAGGCTGCAGCCATCAGGTACAGGCCGATGTTGGTCGGCGAGGTGCGGTGTGCGATCGTCGGTTCCGGCTCCATTTGCAGGTTGTCCGGCGGCAGGTGGTGGTCTTCGGGGCCGACGCAGCGTTCAAAGAAGCGCCAGGTCTGGGCCGCCAGCTTCATCAGGTAGGCGCGGTCAGTGGCGCTGAGTGACAGATATGGCGCGCGAACAGCCGGCTTGCTGCCCCACCAGGCCACTGCGGGCGCCAGCGCCCACAGCAGGAAAAGCACCGGACCGATCAGGGGGTGCGGCCCCCAGCACGCGGCTGTGCCCAGCGCGAGGCATAACGCGGACACCGGGGCATGGTTGCGGACAAAAGCGCCCAGCGTGTACTGGGCGGAAGCCTGCGCCTGGGCGGCGGTGGTCCACTGCAGCAGATGGCGGCGGCTGATGGCCATGCGCCAGAGGGCCCGTGTGATGGCGTCGAACGACAGGGCGGCCAGGGCGGGCAGCTGGCTCAATTGCCAAAGCGCCTGGGCCATGCTGCGCGCCACATCGCGCATGCCGACGTCAAAGAAGTGCCCCCAGGCGATGCCTCGCCGCGTTGGAACCAGCCCTGCCAGCGCACCCATCAAGGKGCCGGCCAGGAATGCCAGCACGGTGAAAACCAGTGCCGTCGCCACAGGCAGCGCACCCGTGAATATTGTCCAGGTTAGAAGCGCGAAGCAGGCCGGGGCGATCATCGAGCGGCGCAGGTTATCCGCCATGCGCCACAGGCCCAGGGCATCAATGCCGTAGCGCTTCGCATGCAGCATCAGCGGCAGCAATTGCCAGTCGCCGCGCGTCCAGCGGTGCACACGTGATGCGGCCACGCCTGCGTGATGAGGATGGTCTTCCATCAGCACGACATCGCCTGCGTAGCCGCAGCGGGCAATGCTGCCTTCCAGCAGGTCGTGGCTCAGGATGGCGCCGTCGGGCATGCGGCTGTCCAGCACGGCATGCACGGCCTCGACATGCAGCAGGCCCTTGCCGATGAAGTTGCCCATGCCGAACACGTCCTGGTACAGGTCGGAGGTGCCGTTGCTGTAAGGATCCAGGCCGCGCTGGCCTGCAAACATCGCATGGAAAGGTGAACGCTCGTGATGGGCCGACAGGGGCATGGCCACGCGGGGCTGCAGGATGCCGTAGCCGGCGGTCACGCGCCGCGTCTCGCGATTGACGTGCGGCGTGTTCAGCGGGTGCGCAGCGATGGCCACCAGTTCGCGCAGGGAACCCGCCGGCAGGCTGGTGTCGCTGTCAAGCGTCAGCACGTAGCGTATGCCCGGTGCCAGCTGCATGTTGACGTCCACAGGGATAAATGGCGATGACGAGTGTCCGGCCAGTTGCCGCAACAGCATTTCGATCTTGCCCCGCTTGCGTTCCGCTCCGATCCAGCGGCGCTCCGTCGCGGACCAGCTGCGCGGGCGATGCAGCAGTAAAAACCTTGCCGGTGAGGCTGGGCTCGCCGGCGGGCAGGCTGCGTTGAGCGCGCGCAGTTTGACAAGGACGTCCTCGAGCAGCTCTGCATCGCCGGCCATGCTCTCGGCGTCGGCGTCGCCCCAGTCTGTCAGCAAGGCAAACTGCGCATGGGTTTCGCGGCTGGCCAGCCAGTGCAGCTGCAGGCGGTGCACCAGTTCGCTGTTGGCGCAAGCTGAAGAAAGCATCGAAGGGATCACCACCAGCACGCGGTGTTCAGCCGGGATGCCCGTGCTGAAGTCGAGACGGGCCAGGGGTTGTATGCGTGTGGATTCAGCGATCAGCCGGTGGATCAGCGCAGCGACCACTTCCGACGCGGGCCAGGCCATCAGCACCAGGGCTACCCACGCCGTCCAGGACAGCATGGCGAGCGGGTGCGCAGCCCAACTGAGCAACGCAGCGGTTCCGGCAATCCATGCGGCTGCGTAGAGCGGCAGGCGCCAGCCACGCGGTGTTTCAGGGGCCGGCGATGGTTTGTGGGGACCCGCCGCGGGCTGCAATGCTGCTTCCAGCAGGGGGCGGCCCGGTCCTATCAGGTAGTAGCCGGCAGTGTGGGCCGCCAGGGCGTTGTTGGGCTGGTGCGCGGCAGCCAGCACCGCTTCGGCGACGGCGCGCTCGGATTTACCGGTTTGCTGCGCCAGTCGCTCCATGGCGCGCGTGATCTGTTGGCGCGTCATCTCGCTTTCGCGGGAAAAGCTCGGCAGCCGGCGCAAGACCTGCAGGGAATGGCTGACCGGCTCGATCAGCTCCACCCACTCCACCTGGCCTATGAGCCGCAGGGTGGTGATGATGTTGCTGACGGTCAGGTTGGCGGCGACCTGGGTGGTTTGCCCTTCGCCGATCATGCCTAAGGCATCGCCGCAATGCTTTTCCGTCCAGCGGACGAGGGGTGGAGCCGAAGGCGAGTCCGGCTCTTCACGTTCGGCAGGCATGCGCTGCCAGAGCTGCGTGAGATAGCTGCGTTCAAGGCCATGGGCCTGCATCAGGCCATACAGCTCGTCGAGATCCTGCAGGCTCAGTACGCCGGCCTTGTCCCAGGTGGCATGCGCCACTTCGCGGGCCACCTTGTTCCAGGCGATGCGGTCGGCCATACGGCGCAGGTTTTCCAGCAGGACCACGCGCAGCGTGGTCGGCAAGGCCCAGAGTTCGCCGAGATTGAGTTCACTGACCTCCTGGTAGGCATGCAGGAAGGCCGTGAAGAGCTCCGGGTCCAGCACGCTGTCGGTGTGCGCTACATAGGCCCAGGCAATACCGTATACCCGGGGAAGGCCCTCCAGCGGCTTGCTCGCCAGCTTGGGCAGATCCGCGTAGTAGCGCAGGGGGACGCCATCCTGGATCTGTTGCAGCTGGGCTTCGACAAGGTGGAAATTGTCGAGCAGCCATTCGGCGGCCGGCGTTACGTAGTGGCCTGTCAGCGAAGTCAGGGCAATGTAGTCGTAGGCAAGACGGATGGCGGCGATGTTTTCCTGCACGCGCGGGAAAAAAGGCGGACCGTGATCAGGGCTGCCGGCAGGCCTGACGGGCTGGGCTGCGGCCAGACTGCGGCCGTGCTCCTCAAAGCGTTGTGCACCGAAAAGTTCGGCGCGGATGGGCTGCTCTGCGCCGCCCTGGCGGGAGGCGAGCAGTTGCCGGGCGTAGGCGCTTAGGGTGTCCAGCCGCTCGATGACCGCGGTGGTCACGCGCTCAGGCTACGGCTAACAGGCCAAGAAAAATAGCCAGTATGGCCGCGACTGTGATGATGCGCGGTGAGGCCAGGGAGTGCGCGGACTGAAGCCCGGACTGGAGCGTAAAAAACCGGCTGCGCGAATGCGCGCACTGATCCATGTGTGACGCCAGATCGGCGGCGTCGGTGGAAACAAAATCGTTTTGAATGGCGGACGGTGAGTCGGCCATGATCTCCAGGGTAGTCATGATTTTGCGCTCCGGGGGTAAGCTGGTTTGGGCAACGCGTGGCGAAATACCCGCATTGCTCCGTGTCTGACACCATGCTACGCACCGGCCCCTCGCGGGGCCATCAGAAGACGCTGGAGTTTGTCTAGGACAAGGCCTACAGTATGCGCCCCTGGCAATACCCCTACGGCGGGAAACCTCTCACGCGCTGCATGGCTGCCTGTTGTTCACTGCCGTTCAGCCTGTGTTGCGCAGGCCCGCGGCAATCCCGTTGATGGAGATGTGAATGCCGGTTTGCACCCGCTGGTCGGCCTGGCCGGCGCGGTAGCGCCGCACCAGCTCCACCTGGAGGTGGTGCAGGGGGTCGATATACGGAAAACGGTGGCGGATGGAGCGCTGCAGGGCCGCGTTGCCCGCCAGCCGCTGCTTTTCCCCTGTGATCAGCGTCAGCGCCTCGGCCGTACGATGCCATTCGGACTCAATCGCACTGAAGATTTTTTTGCGCAGGCGCGCATCGCCCACCAGCTCCGAATAACGTGAGGCCAACGCCAGGTCGCTCTTGGCCAGCACCATGTCCATGTTGCTGAGCAGGGTGCGGAAAAACGGCCACTGCTTGTACATTTTTTGCAGCAATGCCAACGCTTCCCTGCGGCTGGCGGGCGTACCGCCCTGCTGGAGGAATTGCTCGATGGCCGAGCCGAAGCCGTACCAGCCGGGCAGGGTCAGGCGGCACTGGCCCCAGCTGAAACCCCAGGGAATCGCACGCAGGTCTTCAATTTTCTGCGAAGCTTTGCGTGACGCCGGGCGGGATCCGATGTTGAGTTCCGCAATCTCGCGGATTGGCGTGGAGCCAAAGAAGTATTCAGTGAACCCGGGGGTTTCGTAAACCAGGTTGCGGTAGGCCGCCATGCTGGCCTGTGACAACTCGGCGGCGGCTTGCAAAAAGGCCTTGGTAGCGGGCTTGGTCGGCTGCAGCAGTGTGGCCTCCAGCGTGGCGGCCACCAGCGTTTCCAGGTTGCGCCGGCCGATTTCCGGATTGGCGTATTTGGAGCCGATCACTTCGCCTTGCTCGGTCAAACGGATCTGGCCACGCACCGTGCCGGGCGGCTGCGCCAGGATGGCCTGGTAGCTCGGACCGCCACCGCGGCCGACCGTGCCGCCGCGGCCATGGAACATCCGCAACTGGATGTTGTGCGAGTTGGCCAGTTCGTCGAACAGCTCGACCAGCGCGATCTCGGCGCGGTACAACTCCCAGTTGCTGGTGAAGATGCCGCCATCCTTGTTGCTGTCGGAATAACCCAGCATGATGTCCTGCTCGGCACCGCTGCGCTTGACCAGCTGGGCGATGCCGGGCAGGGCATAGAACTCGCGCATGATGGGCGCGGCATTGCGCAGGTCTTCGATGGTTTCGAACAGCGGCACGACGATCAGGTCGTTGGTGGCGTGGCTGTCGAGCGTGGCGTGCATGAGGCCGACTTCTTTTTGCAGCAGCAGCACCTCGAGCAGATCGCTCACGGTCTCGGTATGGCTGATGATGTAGTGGCGGATGGCTTCCTTTCCGAAGCGGGCGCGCGCCGTGCGGGCCGCCTCAAAAATCGCCAGTTCACCGCGGGCGTGGGCTGAATATGCGGTGCCGACCACGCGCAGCGGCCGTGCATCGTTGAGCAGGCCCATCAGCAGCGCGCGTTTGGCCGCTTCGTCCAGCTTGCCGTAATTCGCCTCGATGCGTGCAACGGCCAGCAGTTCGGCCACCACTTCTTCGTGCTTGTCGGAACTCTGGCGCAGGTCGACCGTGGCCAGGTGAAAGCCGAACACTTCGACCGCGCGGATCAGCGGGTGCAGGCGCTGAGCGATCAGTGCTTCGCCGTGATGGGCCTTGAGGGAGTCTTCGATGGTGCGCAGGTCGGCCAGGAAGTCTTCCGACTTGAGGTAGGCGTTTTGCGGCGCCACGGCATGGCGCGCGGCATCGCCGCCGGTCAGGTCCTTGAGTGTGGCGGCCAGGCGTGCGTAGACGCCGGTGAGGGCGCGGCGGTAGGGCTCGTCCTTGCGGTGTTCACTGGTATCGGGTGAGCTTTCGGCGAGCAGCCGCATCGCGGGGCTGAACTCGACCAGCATGGCTGACAGCGAGAGCTCGCCGCCCAGGAAATGCACCTCGGTCAGGTAGTGGCGCAGCGCCACTTCTGCCTGCCGGCCCAGCGCGTAATTGAGGGTGTCGGCGCTGACGTTGGGATTGCCGTCGCGGTCGCCGCCTATCCATTGGCCCATGCGCAGAAAACTGTGCACCGGCTGGTTGCCCAGCTCGCGTTCCAGGTTGGCGTAAAGCTTGGGAATTTCCCGCAGGAAAGTGGCTTCGTAGTAGCTCAGCGCATTTTCGATTTCATCGGCGACGGTGAGTTTGGAAAAACGCAGCAGTCGGGTTTGCCACAGCTGCATGACGCGGGCGCGAAGCTGCGCTTCATTGGCGGTCAGCTCGCGCGGTGTCAGCGCATCCTTGGCGGCGTTGACAGCTTGCGCCAACGCCTTGATGTCGTCCCGCGCCGTCAGCAGCAGGGCGATGTCGCGCTCGGCGTCCAGGATGCTTTTGCGCTGCACTTCGGTCGGGTGGGCGGTCAGCACCGGCGAGACAAAGCTGTGCGCCAGGGTGGTGGAAATGGTTTTGGTCGAGATGCCGGCCCAGCGCAGTCGGGCCAGCGCTACGTCGATGCTGCCTTCCTGGGTGTCGCCCGCGCGCTCATGCACTGCGCGGCGGCGGATGTGGTGGCGGTCTTCGGCCAGGTTGGCCAGGTGGCTGAAATAAGTGAAGGCGCGGATCACGCTGACCGTCTGGTCGCCTGACAGGCCCTTGAGCAATTTTTTGAGCGACTTGTCGGCTTCGGGATCGGCGTCGCGCCGGAAGCTGACGGAGAGCTTGCGCACCTGCTCGATCAGTTCGTAGGCGGCAACGCCTTCCTGCTCGCGGATCACGTCGCCCAGGATACGGCCCAAAAGGCGGATGTCTTCGACCAGCGGGCGTTCGTTGTCTCTGGAACGACTGAACGTTTTGGTTGCACCGGCCGCGGCGGCGTCTTTGGCGCCCTCGTTGACGTTTGGTTTAACCCTCTTGGCGCGCGCGGAAGTGACCATCTCTACCCTCTAGTTCTTTAGCCTTGCATGCTAGCATTCACTTCCCCCCAAGTATTACAAGCAGGTTACGAGTGTCCGCAGCGTTTGAATCCAGACCGAATGATATGAAAAAAGTGGTCATCGCCACCCGCGAAAGCCGCCTGGCGATGTGGCAGGCCGAGCATGTGAAGGCGCTGCTGGAGTCGCGCCTGGGCTGGCAGGTGGAACTGCTGGGCATGACCACACAGGGCGACCAGATACTGGACCGCTCGCTGAGCAAGGTCGGCGGCAAGGGCCTGTTCGTCAAGGAACTCGAAGTGGCGCTCAGCGAAGGGCGGGCCGACCTGGCGGTGCATTCGCTGAAAGATGTGCCCATGGACCTGCCCGAAGGTTTTGCGCTGGCCTGTGTGCTGGAGCGGGAAGACCCGCGCGATGCTTTTGTCTCAAATCAATTTGCCACACTCGCGGATCTGCCGCAGGGCGCCGTGGTGGGCACTTCCAGCCTGCGCCGGCTGGTGCTGCTCAAGGCCATGCGTCCCGACCTGGTCGTACAGCCGCTACGCGGCAACCTCGACACGCGCCTGCGCAAGCTCGACGAAGGCCAGTACCAGRCCATCGTGCTGGCGGCTGCGGGCCTGAAGCGCCTGGGTCTGGAGTCACGCATCCGCAGCGCATTCGAGCCCGAAGACATGTTGCCGGCCGCAGGCCAGGGCGCCCTGGGCATTGAAGTGTGCGCCGACCGCGCCGACCTGATGGCCGCGCTTGCCACGCTGGCGCACCAGCCGACCTGGCTGGCGGTAACGGCCGAGCGCACGGTGTCGCGCGCCATGGGCGGCAGTTGTTCCATGCCGCTGGCGGCCTTTACGCAGGGTGCTGCTAACGGGGACGCAATGCAACTCAATGCCGCCTGGGGCGACCCGGCCAGCGCCGAGGCGCCATCCGCCATTGCGGGCCCACTGGCGCCGCTGGTACAGGTCAACCAGACCGCCGTGGTGCGCAGTTTTGCCGAGKCCGAGGCCCTGGGCGAGGCCGTGGCGGCACAGTTGCGCGCCGGCGGCGCCGTGTGGGCCGGCAAAGCCCCGGGCGCCTGATGCTACAGGCGCCGGTGCCTCCGGGTGGCACTATGACCCGCGTCATCGTGACGCGGCCCGAGCAGGATGCGCAGCACTGGGTGCAGCAGCTGCAGCAGGGGGGCTTTGCCGCCGAGGCCCTGCCGCTGATTGATATCGCCCCCGCTCTGGATACGGCCGCGCTGGAGGGCGTCTGGCAAACACTGGGCCAATACGCCGCCTGCATGTTTGTCAGCGGCAATGCGGTGGAGTACTTTTTCAAACAAAAAATGGCTGCAGCCCATACGGGACAAGCGCAAGTAGCTATCAATAGCATAGCGAATGCCGATACAACGCTGCCGGCTGCGCTGCGTTTTCTGGCGCCCGGGCCGGGCACTGTGACGGCTTTGGTAGCCGCCGGGGTTCCTGCCGGGCAGATCGATGCGCCGCCGGCCGATGCGGCCCAGTTTGATTCGGAAGCCCTGTGGGCCGTGATAGGCGAGCGCGACTGGCAGGGCAAGCGCGTGTTGGTGGTGCGGGGGGAGGGTGCTGCCTCGTCTGGGGCCACGGCATCTTCCGGCCGCGACTGGATCGCCCGCCAGTGGGAGGCTGCTGGTGCGCAGGTGGATTTTGTGGGGGTTTACCGGCGCCTTGCGTCTGTGCTCGACGAAACGCAACTTCAGCGCGCGCGCGCGGCCACCGTGGATGGGTCTGTATGGCTCTTCAGCAGCTCTGAAGCCGTGGCCAACCTGACGGCCTTGCCTGCGCTGGCCGGGGTAGACTGGCGCCGCGCCCGCGCGGTGGCCACGCATCCGCGGATTGAGGAAGCCGTGCGTGCTGCCGGTTGGGGTGTTGTTGTGGCGTCACGTCCTGCCCTGAAGGACATCAGGGACACACTTGCCTCGATAGAATCTCTTTATCCATGAGTGACAGCCCTAACGCCCAGCCTCCATCCTCCACGCCAGACAACGAGCCGGTGCTGGAACGCGCGCTGGTGCCGCTTCCCCCGCAACCCGTTTCGCCCGACGTCTGGGTGGTGCCGCGCAAATGGGCGTTTCTGGTTGCCGCGCTGGCGGCTGCGGGAATGCTGGTAAGCGGCTTGTTGTGGCAAAAACTCGGCAATATCCAGGAAGAGCTGGCCCGCCGCAGCATTGATTCCGGCGCGCAGGCCATTGAAGCGCGCACACTGGCGCGCCAGGCCCAGGAAGGTACGCGCGAACTTTCCGCACGGCTGGCCATCCAGGAAACCCGCATCAGCGAAGTCAGCCTGCAGCGCACCCAGCTGGAGGAGCTCATGCAGAGCCTGTCGCGCTCGCGCGATGAGAATCTGGTGGTTGATGTGGAGTCGGCCCTGCGCCTGGCCCAGCAGCAGGCCCAGCTCACCGGCAGCGCCGAACCGCTACTGGCCGCACTCAAGTCGGCCGACCAGCGCCTGTCGCGCGCCGCGCAGCCGCGCCTGAACCCGCTGCAACGCGCCATTGCCAAAGACATGGACCGCATCAAGGCCGCAACGCTGACCGACGTGCCGGTTCTCATGCTCAAGCTCGACGAACTGGTCCGCATGGCAGACGACCTGCCGGTGGCCAACGCCATGGTGGCAGCCGGCCAGCGTCCATTGCCCGCGGCGGCCGCGCCGGCTTCCGCGCCGCGCGCTGCTGCGTCGGCGGCATCTTCCGCCAGCAAGCCTTCCATGCTGGGATTCGACAAGCTGGCTCTCGATGCCTGGTCGCAGCGCACGCTGGACAACCTGCGCGAAGAAGCACGCAAGCTGCTGCGCGTGAGCCGCATTGACCAGCCCGAGGCCGCCCTTGTGTCGCCGGAGCAGTCGTTTTTCCTGCGGGAGAACCTCAAGCTGCGCCTGCTCAATGCGCGCCTGGGCCTGTTGTCGCGGCAGACGGATTCGGTGCGCGCCGACCTTGGTAGTGCCAATGCCTGGTTGGGCAAATATTTTGATGCCTCGTCCCGCAAAACGCAGGCCGCAGCGCAGTTGCTGGCCCAGGTCCAGGGCCAGCTGAAAACCAGCGAGCTTCCGCGCCTGGACGAAACCATGGCCGCGCTGGCCACAGCGGCCGCAGGCCGCTGAGCGGGAAAAGGCAGGAACCAGCAATGCGCGCCGCCCTCTGGCTTTTGGCCCTGTTTGGCGTAGCCGTTGCCGTGGCCCTGTTTACGGGCAACAACCAGGCCGTGGTTACCATCTTCTGGCCGCCGCACCGTGTCGATATTTCCTTCAACCTGATGGTGATGCTGCTGGCAGCGCTTTTCCTGGTGCTGTACCTGGCCTTGCGCGCGCTGTCGGCGGTGTTTTCGCTGCCGGCGGAAGCCAGGCGCTGGCGTGCCCAGCAAAAGGAGCGCGCCATGTACGGCGCCCTCATGGATTCTCTGGCGCATCTGCTGGCGGGGCGCTACATCCGCTCGACCAAGTCGGCACAAAATGCGCTTGCGCAGGCAAAGAGCCTGAACCTGCTGACCGACGAATCCGGCCATGTGACAGGCCACAGCACCAGCCGCGGCAGACAGTTGCGTTCGCTGGCCCATCTTCTGGTGGCCGAAGCCGCGCAGGCGCTCCAAAACAAGAGCTTGCGCGACCAGCACCTGCAATTGGCGTTGAAGAGCTCACGCCATGCGCAGGAAGTGCGCGAGGGCGTGCAGTTCCGTGCGGCTCGCTGGGCGCTGGACGACCGTGACGCGGGTGCGGCACTGGATTGGCTGGGCCAGCTTCCGCAGGGGGCATCGCGCCGCACGCTGGCCCTGCGCATGAAGCTGCGTGCCTCGCGGCATGCGCGGCACACGGCGCAAGCGCTGGAAACCGCGCGCCTGCTGGCCAAGCACCGCGCTTTTTCGCAGGCGGCGGCGCAAAGCATTGTGCGCGGCCTGGCCCTGGAGCTGCTGAACGATGCGCACGACCCCGCGCAGCTGCAGCAGGCCTGGTTCTCTCTGGATGACACCGAACGCGCCATGCCCGAGCTGGTGGTGCATGCGGCGTCGCGCCTGATGGCGCTGCACGGTGACCCGGAACTGGCCCGCAGCTGGCTGCTGCAGGTCTGGGACCGCACGATGCAGCCTCGCTCGGAGATCGGCGACAACCTGCGCATCAAGCTGATCAGCGTGCTCGAAACAGGCCTCGATTCGCTGGACGCGGCCTGGCTGGCCCGCATTGAAAACGCACAGCTCAGCCGTCCACGCGATGCCAACCTGCAATACCTGGCGGGCATGGCTTGCCTGAGCCGCCAACTCTGGGGCAAGTCCCGCCAGTTGCTGACGCAGGCGGCGCCGGCGCTTCAGGATGTAACGCTTCACCGCAATGCCTGGCGCGCCCTGGCGCTGCTGGCTGAGCAGCGTGAGGACGAGGCGGGTGCTGCGCAAGCTTACAAGCGCGCCGCGCAGATATAAGACAGGCTCTGAGCGCGCGCCTCGTTCCTGGCGGGCATGCCGCCCGCCGTGGCAGGCTTAGGGCTTGACCACCTGAGCCGCTTTGGCCCGCTGCACATAACCCTGGTAAGCCGGCAAAGCGATGGCGGCGATGATGCCGATGACCACGATGATGGGAAACATCAGGGCGCCGATTTTGACCAGCGTGGTGTTGGGAGGCGGAGGGGCGCCAAAGCGGTTGCTGCCCTCGGTTCCCGAATTGAAAATCCAGACCAATCCCACCAGGGGGATGAAGGCCAGGATCGCCGTCCAGCCGCTCCATCCCATGTCGTGGCTGCGCTGGATAGTCAGCAGGATGAGAAAAAGAAAATAGGGAATCATGACCACGAAACCAACGATGCCCGCTGCGGCGCCGGCGCCGGCAGCGCCTGCCAGCATGCTGAGTCCGAAGACGCCCACCAGCAAAAGCAGGTAACCCACAAAGGTGCGGGCCAGGTACCGCATGCGTCCGACGCGACCCCTGGCAGAGAACCACTTGACGGGTTGTGTATCTCCCTCACGGTCATACACATCAGCGACAGCCGCGCGCGGTGCGGCATAAGGATTCATGGCTTCA
This sequence comes from Polaromonas sp. P1_G4, assembly GCF_056405475.1. Lineage (NCBI taxonomy): Bacteria > Pseudomonadati > Pseudomonadota > Betaproteobacteria > Burkholderiales > Comamonadaceae > Polaromonas > Polaromonas sp. P1_G4. Next base: position 1,259 of record NZ_JBFUCA010000008.1, on the reverse strand, counting down.
GACATTTCTCTTTCCCTCCTGTTGTTGAAAAACGAAGAATAACCGCTGCCGGGCTGAATGCAATGCCCGCTTACAGCAGGCCGGCGCGTTTGACCGCGTGGTAGCGGTTCACCAGCGAGACGGCCAGTTGCGTCGGCTCCACATCCATCGACAGCGGGTCATTGCCGACCACCCGCGCAAAGGCATCGCGCCGCGACTGCCCGAAGAGGTGGGCTGCCGCGACATCCACGGCATCCGCCGGGCTGGACAGCGCCTGGCCGGCGATGCGGCCAAGCACCCGCTCGCGCAGGCTCGCCACCAGGACGAGGTGCTTGCGGCGTAATAGTTTGAGCGCGGGACGCAGCTCAGCCGAATCCTCGTCGCGGAAGTTGGTGAGCACTATCACCAGTGCACGGCGACGTTGTACACGCAGCAGTTCCTGCGCCGCCATGAGATAGTCCGAATGCATGGCGCCGGGCTGGATGTCGTGCAGGCGGTTCATGAGGGCATTGAGTGTGGCGGCGCCTTTGCGGGGCGCAAAGTCACGCCGATGCCCGGGCAAACCGCCGAAAGTCATTGCGCCGACCTCGTCGCCTTCTTTCAGTGCGACATAGCTCAGCAGCATCAGCGCGTTGAGGGCCTCGTCGAAATGGCTGCTGCCGCGCAGCTCTTGCTCCGGGCTGCTTTCATCAGCGCGCATGCGGCGGCCGCAGTCCAGCAGGAAAAACACACACTGGTCGCGGTCGTCCTGGAATTCGCGCACGATGGGCCGCTGGTGGCGCAGTGTGGCCTTCCAGTCGATGTGCCGCAGGGAGTCCCCGGTTTTGTAATCAGCAAGCTGGCGGAAATCAGTGCCCAGCCCGCGCTGGACATAGGTTTTAATGCCGATCTGGGCGAGCCGCCGGTCACCGGAAAGCCAGGCATAGCGGGCCAGTGCGGCAAAGTTGGGATAGACACGCAGCTTCCCGGGCTGGCCTAGCGCCTGCTGCACCTCGAGACAGCCGCCGCGGGTGTGCCAGCGCAGCTGGGTCGTGCCGAAAAGGGCGACGCCGCGCTCTCTCGCGGTCACCGTGTATCGCAACTCGGCGCGCGAAGCCGGTGGCACGGTGACGGCCTGTGGCAGGCCTTCAAAGGTAAACCGCGGATCGACCTCATCGAACACCGTCACTGCCCAGGCCAGGGGGCCGTCATTGACCAGCGCCAGTGTCAGCACCGTTGGCACGCCCAGTGAAAAAGCGCCGGGCAGCGTGCGCTCAATGCGCAGCGGCGCTGTCCTCCAC
>NZ_JBFUCA010000007.1:0-25077 GCF_056405475.1 Polaromonas sp. P1_G4 | reverse complement strand
TTCTGTCGCTGCTGCCCAAACAGGTGGACGGCCGGGCGCTGCGCCATGTCGTCGACGTTCGCCACGAGAGCTTTATGTCGCCCGATTACCTGGCGTTGGCGCGMCGTTACAAGGTCGCCACTGTATTTACCGACGCTGACAAATTTCCGTCTTTCGCCGACCTCACGGGTGACTTCGCCTATGCCCGCCTCATGATGAGCGAATCAGGCCTGGAGACCGGCTACGAGGAAAGCGCGCTGAACGCCTGGGCTGAGCGCGCGCGGCAATGGGCTGACGGCTCCGCGCCGGCCGACCTGCCGACGCTGGAAGAAGCCCCGGCACAGGGCAAGCCGCGCGACGTGTTTGTGTATTTCATCAACGGCGCCAAGGAAAGGGCGCCGGCGGCAGCGATGGCGTTTTTAAACCGCCTGGGCTTCACACCCTCTGCTTAACCGTAGACCGCCATGGCTTCGCCGAGCCGTATTTCGCGGCCGGGCGCCCACTCGGCATTGAACTGCAGCGGCCCTTTGGGAAACAGCATGACGACGGTGGAGCCCAGCAGGAAGCGGCCCATTTCCTCGCCCTGCTTGAGGCGGATGGCGGAGGTTGGYTCGTCGGGGTAATCCCATTGCCGCACCACCTTGCCGCGCGGCGGGTTCACCACGCCGTGCCACACCGTGGCCATGCTGCCAACGATGGTCGCGCCGACCAGCACCAGCACAAAGGGCCCGCGCGCCGATTCGAAAACGCAGACCACGCGCTCATTGCGCGCGAACAGCCCCGGCACGCCGCGTGCGGTAACGGGATTGACGGAAAACAGGTCGCCCGGCACATAAATCATGCGCGTCAGCCGACCGCCTGCAGGCATGTGGATGCGGTGGTAGTCCCGGGGGCTCAGATAGAGCGTAGCGAAATGGCCGTCCTGGTAATGCGCCGCCAGCGCCGCATCCCCGCCCACCAACGCAGTAGTCGAATAACTGTGACCCTTGGCCTGAAAGATCTGGTCCTTCTCGATCGCACCGAACTGGCTGATCGCACCGTCCACCGGCGAAATCAGCTCGGCATCAGCCAGCGGTCGCGCGCCGGGCTTGAGCGCACGCGTGAAGAAGTCGTTGAAGGTGAGATAGCTCGCAATGTCGGAGTTGAGCGCCTCGTCCATGTTGACCTGGTACTTGGCGACAAAGCGGCGGATGATTTCGGTGGTGACCCAGCCACGCTCGCGCGAAGCTACAAAACCGGCAAAGTTGGTCAGCGCCTGCTTGGGAAACAGGTATTGGGGGAGGACGGCGAGTCGGTCGGACACTAGGCGGCTTGAATGGAGGGAGGAAGGGCCATTCTATCGACGCCGAAACGTCTTTCCCGCCGGATATCGGCGCACTACTGTGCGGGATAACCCGCCTCGGCCAGCGCAGCCGCCACGGCTTGCCTGTCTTGCGAGGATTGCACCACAACCTTTTTGCCGGGCAAGTCCACACTGACCTGCGCCGCTGCATCCAGCGATTTGATGGCCTGGGTGACGGCGCCAACGCAGTGGCCGCAGCTCATGGCGGGGATATTGAATTCCATAAAGACTCCTTGGAAGCTGTCTGAGAGATTGGTACAGGGATTACCCAGAAGTCTGAACCTTCCCATGGGGGCAGGGTCAAGCGTAGCCCGGCAAGTCCTGCCTCGATTCAGGGCTATTACACCAAGGCGCTTGACCCTCCCATGGTGGTAAGGTTGAGACTACAGGCATGAACACCCCATCCACGTTAAAAACATCTCCCGTCATGCCGGCGCTGACCGAGTGGCAGTTTCCCGTCCAGGGCATGAGTTGCGCGTCCTGCGTGGCGCGTGTGGAACGTTCGCTGGCCAACGTCCCGGGCGTTGAGGACGTGAGCGTCAATTTCGCGACCGAACAGGCCAGCGTCAAGGTGCGCGCCGGTGTCGGCATGGACGCCCTGAAGACCGCCGTCGCCAAAGCCGGCTACAGCGTGGCCGAACAATCCTTGCGGCTCAAAATAGACGGCATGACCTGCGCCTCCTGCGTGTCGCGCGTCGAGAAAGCGCTCAAGCAAATGCCAGGGGTGCTGTCGGCCAGCGTCAACCTGGCGACCGAGACCGCCGAAGTCCGCGTCGCGGGCAAYGCCGCGATGTTGCCGGCGCTGGTGGCGGCAGTGGCCAAAGCCGGTTATCAGGCGAGCGAAATCCCCGCTTCGGGCACCCCCGTGGACAAAACTGGCGCGCCCTGGTGGCCTATCGCGCTGGCAGCCGTCCTGTCTGCGCCGCTGGCGCTGCCCATGGTGGGGGCGCTGTTCGGCAAGGACTGGATGCTGGGCGGCTGGTGGCAATGGCTGCTGGCCACGCCGGTGCAGTTCTGGCTGGGCGCACGTTTTTACCGCGCCGGCTGGAGCGCCTTGCGCGCCCGCACCGGCAATATGGATTTGCTGGTCGCGTTGGGCACCTCAGCTGCCTACGGCCTGAGCGTCTATCAATTGCTGCGGCATGGCGGCCATGGCATGGCGCACCTGTATTTTGAAGCCTCGGCAGTCGTCATCACACTGGTGTTGTTGGGCAAATGGATGGAAGCGCGCGCCAAACACCAGACGACCGCCGCCATCCGCGCGTTGCAGGCGCTGCGCCCCGACACCGCGCGCCGTCGGCGCGATGGAAAGGACGAAGACGTAGCCTTGCAAGACATACAGCTCGGCGACCTGGTGGTGGTGCGCCCTGGCGAACGCATCTCGGTTGATGGCGAGATCGTCGAGGGTTCCACGCAGGTGGACGAGTCGCTGATCACCGGCGAGAGCCTGCCAGTTGCCAAGTACGCAGGCGACCACGTGACTGGCGGCGCAGTCAATGCCGAAGGCCTGATCGTGGTGCGCACCACGGCCGTAGGCGCGGAGTCCACGCTGGCCCGCATCGTGCGTATGGTCGAATCGGCCCAAGCCAAAAAAGCACCCATACAACGGTTGGTGGACCAGGTCAGCGCCGTGTTTGTGCCTGTGGTAATTGCCATTGCCCTGGTGACGCTGCTGGGCTGGGGCCTGGCCACGCAGGACTGGGAGGCGGCCATCCTCAATGCGGTCGCTGTGCTGGTAATCGCCTGTCCCTGTGCACTCGGTCTGGCCACGCCTACCGCCATCATGGTGGGCACGGGCGCCGCCGCACGCCAGGGTATCCTGATCAAGGACGCGGAGGCGCTGGAAGTGGCGCACGGCGTCAAGGTAGTGGCTTTTGACAAGACCGGCACGCTGACCGAGGGCAAACCCGAACTGGTGGCGCTGGAGCCCAGCGCAATCGCTGCCAACGAGTTGCTGGCCTGGTCGACCGCCATCCAGTCGGGCAGCGAACACCCGCTCGCCCGCGCGGTCACACGGCGCGCGGCGGAGCAGCAGCTTGAGATTCCCGCAGCGACGGAGTTGCGCGCCGTCGCCGGCCGCGGCATGGCCGCCGTGGTGGCAGGCCGCGAACTGCGGCTCGGAAGCCCGCGCTTTATGCAGGAGCTGGGCCTGGACCTGAACACCTTCGCCACGCTGAATGCACGCGCCAAAGAACTCGAAGCCCAGGGCCGCACGGTGTCGTGGCTGGCCGAAGTCACCGGAACACCGCAGCTTCTCGGGCTGATGGCGTTTGGCGACATGCTCAAAAGCAGCGCGGCGCCGGCGATTTCCCGCCTCCACGCACTGGGCATTCAAACCGCTTTGGTGACCGGCGACAACCGCGGCAGCGCCGAAGCCGTGGCGCAGCAACTCGGAATAGACCTTGTGCACAGCCAGGTGTTGCCGCAAGACAAAGCCGCCATCATCGGCCAACTCAAGGCCGCTGCGCAAGCGCAAAGCGGGCGTGTGGCCATGGTGGGCGACGGCATCAACGATGCACCCGCCCTCGCCGCGGCCGATGTGGGCATCGCGATGTCCACCGGCACCGACGTGGCCATGCACGCCGCCGGCATCACGCTGATGCGCGGCAACCCGGCGCTGGTGGCGGACGCCATCGATATTTCGCGCCGCACCTACGCCAAGATCCGCCAGAACCTGTTCTGGGCTTTTGTTTACAACGTGGTCGGTATTCCGCTGGCTGCGCTGGGGCTGCTCAGCCCCGTCATCGCCGGCGCCGCCATGGCGCTGAGCAGCGCCAGTGTGGTGATGAACGCCCTGCTGTTGCGCCGCTGGAAAGGGAGCACCCATGACTGACACATTTGATATTGGTCCGCTCAACATCGGCCAGGCCGCTGCGCACACGGGCGTGTCCGCCAAGATGATTCGCCACTACGAGTCGCTGGGCCTGCTGCCCACCGTGCACCGCACCGATGCGGGTTACCGCCAGTACGGCGAAAAAGAAGTGCACACGCTGCGCTTCATACGCCGCGCCCGCGCGCTGGGGTTCAGCATGATCGAGATCGCCGAGTTGCTCAAGTTATGGCAGAACAAGCGCCGCGCGAGTGCCGACGTCAAGCGCATCGCGCTGGCCCATGTGGCCGACCTGGAGCGCCGTATTGCCGAGATGGAAGCGATGAAGCAGACCCTGGGCCACCTGGCGCACTGCTGCCAGGGCAACAGCCGGCCTGATTGCCCCATCCTCTCCGAGCTGGCTGCTTGACCAAGGTCGAATGAAATGTCCGATTCCGGCGAGCGTTAGCGAGCCGCCGGATTTATCCTGAATGCGTTGATGGATGCCCCATCGCCTCAAAGGATTTCCGCATGCCGCCCGTTTCCGATGCCCCCAGCCTGTTGCCCGAATCCGCCGGCACGGATGCCGGAACAGGCGGCTGGGCGCACATTACAGCCACACTCAACCGCTACGGCAGCGCCGTGCTGCCGCAGCTGCTGGGCGCGCAGGAATGTGAGGCCGTCACCGCGCTCTATGCCGATGCGGGCCGCTTTCGCAGCCGGGTGGTGATGCAGCGCCACGGCTTCGGCCAGGGCGAATACCAGTACTTCCGCTACCCGCTGCCGGACATCGTGGCGCGGCTGCGCACCACGCTTTACCCGCGGTTGGTCGGCGTGGCCAATGCCTGGAACCAGGCCATGGGGATTGACGTGCGCTATCCGCCGGTCCATGCCGATTTCCTCGCACGCTGTCACGCGGCAGGCCAGCAGCGGCCTACACCGCTGCTCTTGCAATATGGTCCTGGAGACTACAACTGCCTGCACCAGGACCTGTATGGCGAGCACGTGTTCCCGATCCAGGTCGCCGTGCTGCTGTCGCGCCCGGGCGAAGATTTCACGGGCGGCGAGTTTGTGCTGACGGAGCAGCGCCCGCGCATGCAGTCGCGGCCCGAGGTGGTGCCGCTGCGGCAGGGCGACGCCGTGGTGTTTGCCGTGCATCACCGGCCGGTGCAGGGCAGCCGCGGCTTTTACCGGGTCAACATGCGGCACGGCGTGAGCACGGTGCGTAGCGGCCGCCGGCACACGCTGGGCATTATTTTTCATGATGCTGAGTAAAGGAGATGGTGTGACCCTGGGGCTTTTCGATGAGGTGCCGGCGCCATACACCGCGCCCGAGGTGATGGCACCAGGCGCCATGCTGCTGCGCGGCTTTGCCTGCGAGGTGGACGAAGTGTTGCTGCAAGCTGTGCAAGACGTCACCGCGGCCGCGCCGCTGCGCCACCTGGTCACGCCGGGCGGCTACACCATGTCGGTCGCGATGAGCAATTGCGGCGCGCTGGGCTGGGTGTCCGATCACAGCGGTTACCGCTATGACGCGAACGACCCGCTTTCAGGCCGACGCTGGCCGGCCATGCCAGCCTGCTTTGCCGAACTGGCACTGCACGCCGCAGCGGAAGCGGGTTTCGGCAATTTTCGGCCGGACGCCTGCCTGATCAACCGCTATGAGCCCGGAGCGCGCCTCTCGCTACACCAGGACAAGGATGAAGGCAGCATGGAGGCGCCGATTGTGTCGGTGTCGATGGGCTTGCCGGCGGTGTTTTTGTTCGGCGGCCTGAATCGCAGCGACCGCCCCGCGCGATACCGCCTGGTGCATGGCGACGTGGCGGTGTGGGGCGGCCCGTCGCGGCTGGCTTATCACGGCGTAGCACCGCTGGCCGAGGGCGAACACGCGCGCCTGGGCAGGCAGCGCATCAATTTGACGTTTCGTTGCGCGCGCTGAATGCTGCGAACGCGCTCAGGCGCATTCGCGAAGTCTTTTCAGCCAGCCCAGCCCGGCCTGCGTAGCGCCGGCTTCTGCGCCGCGCAGCGGCTTGTATTCACACCCTACCCAACCGCTGTAGCCGAGCTCATCGAGCAGCGCGAACAGATAGGGGTAGTTGATCTCACCGACATCTGGCTCATTGCGGCCGGGTGCGCCCGCGATCTGCAGATGGCCGACGTGGCCCGTGGGCAGGTATTTGCGCAGTTTCATGGCCAGGTCGCCTTCAACGATCTGGCAGTGGTAAAGATCCATCTGCACCTTGACGTTGGGCGCACCCACTTCGCGGATGATTTCATGTGCGTGGTCTTGCCGGTTCAAAAAGAAGCGCGGAATGTCGCGGGTGTTGATAGGCTCGATCAACAGGTCCACACCCACCTTGGCCGCCAGTGGGGCCGCCTCGCGCAGGTTGTTCACATAGGTCGGTTGCACCGCCTCGCGCTCCACCCCGGCGGGCAGTACGCCCGCCATTACGTGGATGCGCGGGCAGCCCAGCGATTGCGCATACTCCAGCGCAATCGCGATACCGGCACGGAACTCCGCTTCATGGCCCGGCAGGCAGGCCGTGCCTTTTTGCGAGCTTGCCCAAGCCTTCTCGATGCTGGCCACATCGACGCCACCGGGCGGTGCGTTGAACAGCACCAGCTGCTGGCCGTGTTGCTGCAGGATGGCTTTGAGCGCCGCGGGTTCCCATGCATAGGGCGAGAGGATTTCCACGGCCGTGAAACCGTCACGAGCGGCTGCGGCAAAGCGTTCGGCCATGGGAAGCTCGGTGTACATCCAGCTAAGGTTGGCGGCGAATTGGGGCATGGGTTTCAGGGGGTGGGTGTGTCGGGGCCTGGCGCAGACTGGCATTCCCAGAATATCCGCGCGGTGCAGTGGCGGCAAATTTCAGGGTCCAGCTTATTGAAGATGGTGGAGATCGCGGTGAACTTGTCGGGGAACTGGTGCTCTGGCCCCAGCACGCTGGTAAAGCCCGTTTTGCGCCACATGCGGATGACTTCAGGCCGCGGCCGGTGGAAGTACAGGTCACCGCCCATGGCGCGGCGCGCGGCGAGCTCGGCCTCCCACAGCTCGGCGCCGGCCAGATCAATGAAGTTCATGCTCTTGCCCATGACAAGCAGGTGTTTTTGCGGCTGAGGCTGGGTGCGCAGCGAATGCAGGATGTCGGCGACGTGCTGTGTCGCGCCAAAGTAGACCTCGCCTTCCATTCGCAGCAATTTGAGCTGCGGGCATTCAGGCAAGGCCTGGGGCGTCGCTTCCGACGACGCTTCGGCCTTCTGTGCGGAAACGACGTCAACCCCCGCATCAACGCTGTTGTCGATCACCACAAACTGCCGGTCCAGCCCGCGGCTGTCAAAACCCATGGTGCGCATCGCAGGCTTTGACGTGCGGTAGAGGAAGGACATCAGCGACAAAATCATGCCCAGCAAGATCGCGATCTCCAGCCGTATGGTGACGGTCGCCACCATGGTGGCCATCGCCACGCCAAAGTCGCTGCGGCTCAAGGTGAACAGCTGGCGCCAGCGTGCGAAGTCCAGCAGCGCGAACGCCACCAGCACCAGCAGCGCCGCCAGCGCGGCCATGGGGATTTGCGCGAGTAGCGGCGCGCTCACCGCCACCAGCGCCAGCAGCAACAAAGCCGAAAATACCGAGGCCAGCGGGGTGCGCGCACCGGCCTCCAGGTTGGGCATGGAGCGGTTCATCGAGCCGCAGGAAACGTAGCTTGAGAAAAACCCGCCGACGATGTTGGACAGGCCCTGGCCGCGGAACTCGCGGTTGGCGTCTATGCGTTGGCCCGAGCGCAGCGCCACCGTCTTGGCGATCGAGATCGCCTGGCCCAGCGCGACGATGGTCAGCGCAAACGCCAGGCCGATAAGGTCGGCGGCCTGCGCCCAGCTGATGCGCGGCACTTCGAACCTCGSCCAGGGTACGGGGATCTGGCCCACAGTACGCAACGAGGCGGAGGGTGCGGCACCGGGATAAAGAAGGCCGCTCCACACCCAGGCCAGCGCAGTGGCCACCGCCAATCCGATCAACATGTACGGCCAGTTGCGGCGCAGGTGGCGCAGCAGCAGCGCGACACCCAGGGTGATGGCCGCAACACCCAGCGCCATGGGCTGGGCGGAAGTGATCTGCGTGAGAACATGTCCAAGAACCGCGGCCGCGCTGTGCTCAGGCGCAGCCGCCAGGCCCAGCAGGTCGGGCAACGCATGCACAGCGATCAGCAGCGCAGCGCCCGAAGTAAAACCAAACAGCACCGCCGGTGAAATGAAGTTGGCCAGCACACCCAGGCGCAACGCGCCAATCAGCCACTGCATGACTCCCACCATCACGGTGACGGCCAGCGCCAGCTGAATGTAGAGCGGGCTAAAGGCCATGGCCAGCGGCGAGAGCATGGCGAACAGAGCCAGCGAGTTGGCGTTTGTAGGGCCCGACATGACATGCCGGCTGGAACCGAACAGCGCGGCGATGATGCAGGGAATCACGGCGGTGTAAAGGCCGTAGGCCGGCGGCAGGCCGGCCAGCGTTGCGAAGGCAATGCCTTGCGGCAGCACCAGCACTGCGCCCAAGAGACCCGCCATCGCATCGGCCCGCACAGTAGCAGGCGACACCTCGCGCACCCAGTCGCCAAAAAGGCGTTCCAGGAGGAGGGTCGATGACCGGGATTCGCTGGGGGCTGAGGGTTCCATCACGAGGGCCTGAGCATACCGCGCCCAGCCCCCGGTCATCCAGAGCGGCGATCAGGTCAGGTCGGACAAACGCAACAGCAAACCGGCAAGCGCCGACAAGCGATCAAATCTGCTCTAGACGACGTTGCACAGCCAAAACCAGTGGCTGGATTGCGGAGTCCGGGAATGGCGCTACGCTGCTGACGTTAATCTCGCAAAGCACATAGTACTCAGAGGCATCGACGAGAGGCTCGCCGAACATGAAATCGCAGTCCCACAAGAAGGGAAGCCGCTCGCGCGCGAGGCCGACGCGTGCACGAAGCAACTCGACCCACTCGGTCTCCAGTCGTTCCTTCAGGTACCGGAATTGCGGCAGGTCCGCGGCGTAGTACAGCCTCGGGCCGGATTGCGGCGCTGGCTGGCCAGGCGCGGCGGGGTAGAGCGCATTCACCGACTGGTGTCCGAACCCCTCGACCCGGTCCTCCACCAAATAGGCCCGAACCATGCCTTCCACCAACCGTGGTTGCCATGCCTGGTCGATCATGTGCCCGCCATTCGCCGGCTCGAAGTACGGAGCCAGTCTTGCCAGCAGCGCCGGGAGCTCCATCAGCTCCTCGTCGCTGCCGCGCTGGGCGTGGCGCACACGCAGGCACGCGGGTGTGCCAATGGGACTCACCAGTTCCACACGCCAGACACCGATACCACTATGCCCCCGGTATTGCTTGAGCACCCGCGGGCCCTTGCGGAGCCGTTCCGGCAATTCTTCCTCAAGCTGTTTGAGGCTTTCGACTCGGCAAACGTCGCTGCCGAACGGGAGATCGCGCGTGTGAAGCAAGACGTCTTTGGTTCCCAGCTTCAGGATGGTCTCGGGGTGCGCGCTGACCACAACCCCCGAGTCGGCAACCCGCCGCAGCATGGCGTCCAGGACGTCCCGTCTTCGTCCGCCCTCGATGGGGTTGCACCATGTCAGCACAAGGCGGCAGTCGCGCACCTGCGCCTCCACTTCCTCGGCGAAGGCATCGTTGTACACGGCCGGGACGGCGCTTACTCCGGCGCTCGCAAACGCCTCGAACAAAGCGGCAAAGCGGCTTTCAGCTGGATCCGCGCGGTCCCGCATGGCGCGATCGCCAGGATAGAGCAATGCGACGGAAGGTCTGGGCATGATCAGCTCCTTGAAGGCTTACGCGTGCAGCAGGCGCCGCGCATTTCCGTTGGCGATCAGCTCCCGGCCGGCTTCGCCTAGGCCACACTGGTCGAACAGRCTGGTGAGCCGGGCCGGCAGATCCGTTTCAGTCACGACCGGCCAATCCGTGCCGGTGACGACATGGTCCTCCCCGACAAGGTCGATGGCCGCACGCAGCATGACCGGATGCGTGCCTGTCGTGTCGATGTAAACATTGCGYCGCGGCGACGCGTGTTTGCCGATCCGCGCGCCATCCGCCAGGCATTCCCCGAGCATCAAACCCCCAAGCRCAAGCGCAGTGACGACGACGTTCAGATGGGGCATCTCTTCGAACATGCCGGCGTGCACCATGGCAAGCAAGGCGGCGCTGTTGATCGCGCCGCGCGAAAGACGTTCGCTGAACTTTCCTGTGTGCCCAAACTTCTGGCGCAGAGCCGCATCCGGCACCGGGTGCAGGAACACGGGAACGTCCAGCTCCGATGCCGCAAGAAAGGTCGCCCTGGCTTCCGGTGCATCGGGCAGCAGATCCCCTTTCGCGCTCTCGATGAACACGCCTTTCAGGCCCAGCTCCTTGACTGCTCGCGTCAATTCGCGGCCTGACTCCTCGCCACGGTAGGCGTCCACGGTGGCAAGTCCGTGCAACACACCGCTGTGGCGGTGCACCACCTCTGCCATCGAATCGTTTATTTTGCGGATGGTGTCAATGTCCGCCTCCTCGCCTGGGGCCAAGACGAACTCGAGGGACGTGTTGATGACTCGACTCGTCACGCCTGCCGTCTGCAGCGACGCAAGCAATGCCGCCTCTTGCGTCAGCCGCCTGCTTACGCCGTCCCAGAATTCCTTCTGGGCTGGTGGACTGCCTCTGGACGCATCGACCGGAATGCCCGCTCCGGCGAAGTGGCAGTGAAAGTCGATCACGTCCATGGATCACGCCTCAGGTTTGCTTTGCCGCGAGCGGCCGGCCCGCGGCTTTCCAGCCGTCAATACCGCCGCTCAGGAACCTGGCATCGACCCCTGCTGCACGCAGGCGCATGGTCGTGGATCGTCCGACCTCGTGCCCGTAAACGCAATAGACCATCACGGGCTTGTCCTTGGGCAGCTGCGCCGACCAGGCGTTCACCTGGGCCGGGTCTCGCCACTGCGCACCGGGAATGAGCGAGTCCGCCTGGTCGAAGACCCCTGCCCGCCGCACATCCAGAACATGGGCACCGGCGAGGTCGTCGGCAGTGGCTGCGAACGGCTCGCTTGAAGCCTCCACCGCGGCCTGGTAGCGCTCGTACACGCGCGTCCAGTTGATGTTCTCCATGAAGGCATCGACATACTGGCCGGCGGCCGCGCCGAAATCCAGGTGGTAGGCGTGCTCGTACATGTCGAGCGCCAGGATGGGGATGCCACCCGCCACCGCGTGCGTGTGGTCCGCGGCCCACTGGTTCACAAGGGTTCCCTCGCGCGGCTGGAATACCAGCAGCACCCAGCCGGATCCGCCGGCCAGGGCCTTGCCCATCGCGACGAACTCCTCGCGCCATCGTTCAACGCTGCCGAAGTTCGATTGCAGCGCGAGCACCGCCGCCGGTGTCAGCGGCTCGCCGGTGGCACCCAGGCAGTCGAAGTACAGCTCGTGCAACAGCATCGAGTTGGTCGCGATGAGTTCTTCCCGCTTGAGACCATTGAGGTCGAAGCCGGGTGTAGTCGCGAAAGGCATCTCCCGCAACCGGCCGCGGATGGCATTCAGCCGCTTGACGGCGCCRCTGTAGTTGTTCTGGTGGTGGCTGCGCAGCAATTTCTCCGAAAGGCCATTCATGCCGGCAGGGTCGAAGGAGAGGTCGTGAATTCGAGCGTCCATGGGTGCACCTTTAAATAATGTTGCTGAGCCGCAGCGCCAGCCCGACGACGCCGGAGACCAACACGACGGGAATGACACTAACTTTGAAGCGAAACAGCGCCACGGCGGYCGCTACTCCGATGACGAATGAAGCCCACTCGAAGCGGCCCGAGAGGCCTTGCGGCCAGAGCACGTGGTAGGCAAAGAACACAGCGAGATTCAAGATCACGCCCACCACCGCGGCTGTGATGCCGGTCAGTGGAGCCGTGAACTTCAGGTTGCCGTGCGTGGACTCGATGAAAGGCCCGCCGAGCAGGATGAAGAAGAACGACGGCAGAAAAGTGAAGAAGGTGACCACCGTCGCCGCGGCAGCACCGGCCAGGAACAGGGACTCGGGGCCGAATATGGCCTTGGTCCAGCCACCGACGAAGCCGACAAACGCGACGACCATGATCAACGGGCCGGGCGTGGTCTCGCCGAGCGCCAGGCCGTCAATCATCTGGGGGCCGGTGAGCCATTGGTAGTTGTCCACTGCGCCCTGGTAGACGTAGGGCAGCACCGCATAGGCACCGCCAAACGTCAGCAGCGCAGCCTTGGTGAAGAACCATGCCATCTGTGTGAGCACCGCGTCCCACCCGTATGCAGCCGTGAGAGCGCCGATGGCGGCTATCCACAGGCCCAGGCAGACGACCAGCACTTGCCTGGCGCGCTTCCAGGTGAAGAACGCGTGGGCGGGTGTGGGCGTGTGGTCATCGATGAGGGCCGGACCGAACTGCTTGGTGGACGCGCCGTGGCCGCCGGTCTTGAACTTGTCGGGTGCGTACTTCCCGCCGAGGTAGCCGATGGCGCCCGCCGCGAGCACGATCAACGGGAACGGTATGTTGAATGCAAAGATGGAGATAAACGCCGCCGCCGCGATGCCCCACAACCAGCCGTTTTTGAGGGCGCGGGAGCCAACCCGGTAGGCGGCATGCACGACCAGTGCGGTGACGGCTGGCTTGATGCCGTAGAACAGGCCCGCGATGGCCGGGACGTGGCCGAAAGCCATGTAGACMCACGACAGTGCAATCAGCAGAAACAGCGACGGCAGGACGAACAGCCCGCCGGCGACAATGCCGCCCCACGTGCGGTGCATCAACCACCCGATGTAGGTCGCGAGTTGCTGCGCCTCCGGGCCGGGCAGCAGCATGCAGTAGTTCAAGGCGTGCAGGAAGCGGTTCTCGGAAATCCAGCGCCGGCGCTCTACGAGCTCCTCGTGCATGATGGCTATTTGCCCTGCGGGCCCGCCGAAGCTGATGAAGCCAAGCTTCAACCAGAAGGAGAACGCTTCCCCGCGAGTGATGGGTTGGGGCCCTGTCTGGTCGACGGTATCAGTGGTCATTTGGCGGCCTTCAGAGCGGCGTGCAGGGTGTCAAAAAATGCGAGCGCCGCCTCAAGCAGCTGGTCGTCGTCCGCGTGCTGCGCTTGCAAACCGCGAACGATCATTTCGATGCCCGGCGCTTCGTCGAGCGGAATGCCCCCGACGTCGATGTAATGCACAAGCTGACCGAGCCGCGCCAGGGCGGGCTTCTCGTCAAGGCCGAAGCTCCTGGCGACGACCTCAAAGGTCACCAGTTCACCCACGTGCGTGAAGGCCGCTCCGTCGAAGTCGTAGCCGAGAGCCTGTTTAGGGCACTTCTTCGGCTCCGCCAGCCAGATGAAGTTCGGGGACTTGTCGATAAAGCGGCGCACCAGCCAGGCTGTGGCCAGGCGGTCTACCCAGGGGCGCTTGCGGGTGGCCCAGGTGCGGCCCTGGTAGTCCTTGATGGAAAGCGCGGGGACAACGGCCCTCGTAGGCGACGGCTCGTCCGGCGAGAGGTGAAGTTCCATCTCACGCCGCAGAGCCGAGACGGCCTCAACACACCCTGCGCTCTCCTTGCCCGGGAAGAAATCGCTTGCCTGGACCTGCTGCAATTGCTGCTCAAGGCTGCGCAGTGTCTTGTGGAGTTCCGCTTCGCTGGCCGCCACTATGCTCTTGCGGGCATCCTTCACGGCCTGCACGAGCTCTGCATAGTGCTCGGAGCGGTCGAACAGGGCGCGGAACGCCTGTTCCTGGGCGTCATCGCGCGCGCGCAATTCGAGCAAGTAGGCGTCAGCTCCAGCGTCGGCAATCGTCTTGGCGAGCTCCCGCAGAGCAAGGGCGGAGGGCGCGGTGGCCGGAAGGACATAGACCCCCTCCCGAAGCGTTCCCGCACCTGTAGCCTTGAGTGCACGCCACACCCGGACCCGCAGGCCACTTGGGGTGGTCGGCAGTGTTGCGGTAAGGATCAGCCAGTCAGTCATGAAGCAATCATCTCATGACGTGATGAACGTTACAAGAGGGCTCGGCAGATTTGTGCTGAAAACGTACTGTTGACAGCTTTCGAACGCGTCGCAACATGCTCCAGCACGACTTGGAGGCGCGGGGGCGCCAGGTCGGAATTCCGGCCGACCCATTCGGAATTGCGGGTTATGTCTGCTTTTTGGCCGAAGCCGCGTTAGCGATCAGACAGCGCCGGCGCTACTCACGCTTGAACTTGAAAACCGCCCGGCTGGCGCGGGCATTCGGCCAAAAGCGGACTTCGCGGCCATCCTGCAAGCCGAAGGAATCCAGGATCTGCAACTGGTTTTGCAGCGCAAGCGCTTCAAAATCCTGCAGCGTGCCGACACGGATGTTGGGCGTGTCATACCACTGGTAAGGCAACACCTTCGTTACCGGCATGCGGCCGCGCGCAACAGCCAGGCGGTTGGGCCAGTGGCCGAAGTTGGGAAACACGACGATGCCGGCGCGGCCTACACGCGCGGTTTCACGCAGCATGGTTTCGGCGTTGTGCAGGTGTTGCAGCGTGTCGATCTGCAGCACCACGTCAAACGAGCGGTCGCCAAACAGCGCCAGGCCCGCTTCCAGGTTGAGCTGGATCACGTTGACGCCGCGCGCCACGCAGGCCTGCACGTTGGCGTCGTTGATCTCGACGCCGTAGCCCGAGCAGCCGCGCTCACGGATCAGGTAGTCCAGCAGCTCGCCGGTGCCGCAGCCCAGGTCAAGCACACGGGAGCCGTGCGGCACCAGCCGCGCGATCGACAACATATCGGCCGAAGGCTGCACATTGAGTTCGACGGGCAGGTTCATACGGCCACCTTGCTCTGGAAGTAGGAACGCACCACGCCCAGGTAGCGGTCGTCCTCCAGCAAAAATGCATCATGGCCGTGCGGCGCGTCAATCTCGGCGTAGCTCACATCACGCTGGTTGTCGAGCAGCGCCTTGACGATTTCGCGGCTGCGCGCGGGAGAAAACCGCCAGTCGGTGGTGAAGCTCACGAGCAGGAACCTGGCTGTCACATGGGCCAGCGCGTGGGTGAGGTTGCCGCCGTGCGCTCTGGCCGGGTCGAAGTAGTCGAGCGCCCGCGTGATCAGCAAATAGGTATTGGCGTCGAAGTACTCGCTGAATTTGTCGCCCTGGTAGCGCAGGTAGCTTTCGATTTCGAACTCGATGTCTTGCGTGGTGTATTTGTAGGGGACATCGGCGTTCACGGTTTCCTCCACCGCCTGGCGCAGTTGGCGGCCAAATTTTTCATTCATCACGTCATCGCTCAGGTAAGTGATGTGGCCGATCATGCGGGCGATGCGCAAGCCGCGTTTGGGCAACACGCCGTGACGGTAGAAATGGCCGCCGTGAAAATCGGGATCGGTCACGATGGCGCGGCGGGCGACTTCGTTGAAGGCGATGTTCTCGGCGGTGAGGTTGGGCGCGCTGGCCACCACCACGGCGTGGCGCACGCGGTCGGGGTATTGCAGCGTCCAGGCCAGGGCCTGCATGCCACCCAGGCTGCCGCCCATCACGGCGGCCAGGGTCTGGATGCCCAGGCGATCCAGCAGGCGGGCCTGGGCGCTGACCCAGTCCTGCACCGTGACGACGGGGAAGTCGGCGCCGTAGAGCTCCTGCGTGTCGGGGTTGGGCTGCATGGGGCCGGTGGAGCCGAAACAGGAGCCTAAATTGTTGACGCCGATGACGAAGAAGCGGTCGGTGTCGACCGGCTTGCCCGGGCCGATCATCGTGTCCCACCAGCCTTCGGATTTGGCTATCGGCTGGCCCTGCGCATCGAGGTACACGCCCGCCACATGGTGCGAGGCATTGAGCGCGTGGCAGATCAGCACGGCGTTTGATTTGTCCGCGTTGAGCTCGCCGTAGGTTTCATAGCTCAGGTCGTAGGCGCGTATCGACGCGCCGCTCTGCAGAGGCAAGGCCTCTACAAAGTGCATGCTGAGCGGGGTGGCAATAAGTGTCAAAAAATCACCTGCAGAAACAAAAAACCCGGCATCGCTAAAGCGAGTCCGGGTCGTTGGAGTTCGTCTTTAGCTGTACTTTTTAAGCGCCCGCAAGCTGAGCAAATCGGCGCTAATGAAAGTATACCCCGATGGATGTGGCCCCCACGGTCGTTCGCTTCGCGTAACTCCCTGCCCCCCGAGGGGGCCGCTGCGCCTGAGGCCCGGCAAAGCCGGTTCCTCGGCCCCTGCTGGGTGGGGAGTGCTGTTTGTCTCTTTTATGCTTTCATCAGCAATGCCGCCAGCCCCAGCCCGGCAAAAATGAGCGCCGAGACGATGTGCACCGCACGCAGCGGCACCAGGCGGGTGACGCGCTCGCCCAGCCAGACCACCGGCGCATTGGCCAGCATCATGCCCAGCGTGGTGCCGGCGACCACGCTGACGATGGCGTCGTAGCGCGCGGCCAGCATCACGGTGGCGATCTGTGTCTTGTCGCCCATTTCCGCCAGGAAGAACACCAGCACGGTGGTGAAGAACACGCCGTAACGCGGCGGCTTTTCCTCTTCGTCCGCGTCCAGCTTGTCGGGCACCAGCATCCACGCCGCCATGGCCAGAAACGAGGCGCCCAGGATCCAGCGCAGCATTTGCGGGCCGATCAGTGTGGTGACCCAGGCGCCGGCGGCGCCGGCCAATGCGTGGTTGACCAGGGTCGCGACAAAGATGCCGGCGACGATGGGCCAGGGCTTCTTGAAGCGGGCAGCGAGGATAAGCGCGAGGAGTTGCGTCTTGTCGCCCATTTCGGCGAGGGCGACGATGCCCGTGGAGACGAGGAAAGCTTCCATTCAAAAAGACTCCGGCCGAAAACCCATGACTGCACGGCATCCCCGGCCTGAAGCGGAGGCTGTGCAGTCAAAGGTCTCGCGTGATCCGAAGACCGCTTGCGCCATGTCCGAAAGAACAGGTTCCAAGGACAAGTCTGTTGACGCAAGCCCCTTTCAGGATTGAAAGGCTGGCTACTCCCCAATGACAGCTTTCATTATATCGCCAGGCGTCCAGGCGCTTTCAGGCTGAAATGGTGCACCCAGCTGTTCATTCGCACACTTGAGGCGCATTTCTTGCTTGTATTTGGTGCGGTTATGGGAATTTCTCTGAAATCGCACCAACAAATAGCAATTTCATCTGAAGAGGGACTTATGGAAGCACTAAAACAGGGCTCAGATGCCTTGTTCATCCTGCTGGGCGGCATCATGGTGCTCGCCATGCATGCCGGTTTTGCCTTTCTGGAACTGGGTACGGTTCGCAAAAAGAACCAGGTCAATGCCCTGGTCAAGATCCTGGTGGACTTCTCGGTGTCCACCGTGGTGTATTTTGTGGTGGGCTATGGCGTGGCCTACGGCACCCATTTTTTTGTCGGCGCAGAGCAGCTGGCGGCTAGAAACGGCTATGAGCTGGTCAAGTTCTTCTTCTTGCTGACCTTTGCCGCAGCCATTCCGGCGATTATTTCGGGGGGCATCGCCGAGCGGGCGCGTTTTTACCCGCAGCTCATCGCGACCGCCGTCATCGTCGGTTTTGTCTACCCCTTCTTCGAAGGCATCGTCTGGAACCAGCACTTCGGCGTGCAGGCCTGGATCAAGTCACTGACCGGTGCGGAGTTTCATGATTTCGCGGGCTCCATCGTGGTTCACGCCGTGGGCGGCTGGCTGGCCTTGCCGGCGGTGATTTTGCTGGGCGCGCGCAGCAACCGCTACCGCAAGGACGGCGCCGTGTCGGCGCATCCGCCTTCCAACATTCCCTTCCTGGCGCTGGGCGCCTGGGTCCTCACCGTGGGCTGGTTCGGCTTTAACGTGATGAGCGCACAGACCATCGACAAAATCTCCGGCCTGGTTGCCGTCAACTCCCYGATGGCCATGGTCGGCGGCACGCTCGCCGCACTGGTGTTTGGCAAGAATGACCCGGGGTTTGTGCACAACGGGCCGCTGGCCGGCCTGGTGGCGGTATGCGCAGGCTCAGACCTGATGCATCCGCTGGGCGCGCTGGTGACGGGCGGCATCGCCGGTGGCGTGTTCGTCGTGATGTTCACGCTGACACAGAACAAATGGAAGATTGACGACGTACTGGGCGTCTGGCCACTGCATGGCCTGTGCGGCCTGTGGGGTGGCATCGCTGCCGGCATCTTCGGCAACCAGACCCTTGGGGGACTGGGCGGTGTGAGCTTTGGCGCCCAGTTGCTGGGCAGCGCCATGGGTGTGGCCTGGGCGCTGCTCGCGGGCTTTGCTGTCTATGGTGTCCTCAAGTCCACGATGGGCCTCAGGCTGAGCCAGGAAGAAGAATTTGAGGGCGCGGATTTGTCCGTCCACCGCATTGGCGCCACACCTGACCGGGAAGTCAACTGGTAGCGGCGACGCAGGCGGCGCTTTTGCTACTTATTTGATAGCTGCTTGCGCCCGTCCTTATTGGGTTTGGACCCGTTTCTTTTAAAAATCGCGCCTGGGGCGTAAATTTCGTCACGTTCCGGCGCACAAGCATCACACCTGCCGCTAGACTTTCGGCCATGCCTACTTTTGAAGAGCAGCTGGTTGAACACCGCGTCTATCTCCTTCGTTTTGCGCGCCTGCAGCTGCGCAACGATGAATGGGCCGAGGACGCCGTGTCGGAAACATTGCTGGCGGCTTTGTCCAAGCCGCAGTCTTTCGGCAACCGCTCCCAGCTCAAGACGTGGCTTGTCGGCATTCTCAAGCACAAGGTCATTGACCTGATCCGCAGCAATGCGCGCATGGTGGCGGTACCGGACGCCCGCGGCGACGAAGAGGGTGACGAGCTCGACCGGCTCTCTTTCCAGGCCGACGGTCATTTCACCGAACCGCCCAACGACTGGGGCAATCCGGACCAGACCCTGCAGCAGGTTCAGTTCTTCCAGGTACTGGACGCCTGCATGGAACGCCTGCCACCTGCACTGGGGCGGCTGTTCCTGATGCGTGAGTGGCTGGAGCTTTCCTCGCAGGAAGTCTGTAAGGAACTCTCGCTGACACCGACCAACCTGTATGTCCAGTTGCATCGGGCCCGCCTGCGCCTGCAGGAGTGCCTGAATATCCACTGGTTTGGCAAACTCAGCACCTGATACGGCCAGCCCTTAACGTGAAACCCAACATTACCCTGTTAAGACGCACCTGCCGCGAGGCTGCGGCATTGCTGATCGCGCGGGAAGACCGCGCGCTTCGTTTGCCCGACCATATCGCGCTCAAGCTGCATCTTCTGGCCTGCGATGCCTGCCCGAAGTTTGAGAACCAGATTCTGACCATGCGCGCCGCGATGAAGCAGTGGCGCAACTATTCGGATCTTGCCGAGGCTGGCTCCACCGAATTGCCGCCCGATATTCGTCCCAAATAACGCGCCGCCGAAYGGGCGAAGGCGGTCGCCATCTCATCGAATAAATATTGATTCGGATTGAATCATTGCAATTTTTTGTAACTATTTTCCTTCCGCGCGCGCGTCAACTGTCCTGCTTATGGCTTTTAACGGACACATCCTCGCTTCCAGCATCAGGGCTGTCCGGAGAGAACTTACGACTCTGATTTCTTCGCTCCGGCAGCCTCTATTCATTGGTAAATCCATCAACAGTAGGCGCTAACTTATTAAGCGGGGCCGTAAATTCGGGCCACTAATAGCGCTTTATTGTTAAACACCCGCGTAGCTGGGGCGAAAACCCCATCGCGGGCTTTTTGTTGCGCCATCTTCAATAGAAGTGCTTTGGGCTACCCTCCGCGGCCTTCAAGTCAGCCGGCAGGTCGATACAAAAATCGTAAACAAACCCGGGAAGCCCCTGTTTATGCGGGCTTGCGAGGCCCAGGCGTAACGCCGGCTGGTTGTCTTTTTGATAACTGACGCATAATATGCCGGTGCGAGTGTCACTATTCGCACACGTTAGGTGATCGGTCAGTTTCGCGCGCTACAGCGGTACGTATCAAGATTTGTTGTGCTTTCGGGACCCCATCGCTTTTGTTTTTGTRTTTTWGAGGAGTCCCTTCATGGGCAAYAAACTTTACGTCGGCAAYCTGCCGTACTCGGTCCGYGACGAAGACCTGCAACAATCTTTYGGCCAATWYGGCKCTGTCWCCAGCGCTAAAGTCATGATGGAACGCGACACCGGTCGCTCCAAAGGCTTTGGCTTTGTCGAAATGGGCAGCGATGCAGAAGCCCAGGCAGCTATCAACGGCATGAACGGCCAGCCTCTGGGCGGCCGTAGCGTTGTCGTGAACGAAGCACGTCCCATGGAGGCACGTCCTCCACGTAGCGGCGGCTTCGGCGGCGGTGGTGGTGGCGGCTACGGTGGTGGTGGCGGCGGCGATCGTTCCGGCGGTGGTGGCTACGGCGGTGGCGGCGGTGGTCGTTCCGGCGGCGGCGGTAGCGACGGCGGTTTCCGCAGCCCCTACGGCGGCGGCGGTAGCGGCGGTGGCCGTTCCGGTGGCGGCGGCGGCGGTGGACGCGGCGGCTACTAAGCCCTGCAGAACCCCCTCTTCAGCCTCTGGTTGAAGAGCGCTTAAAAGGCTTCAAGACTTCGGTTTTGAAGCCTTTTTGCTTTGCAGCGCCCAACTTACGGGCGCGAGCAGCTCCTGTTTTGATAGCGCAACGCGCAAAGGCGCCCGGCTCTCAGCTCTCGCCCTGGCGATGCTTGCGTGCGCGGCCAGACAAAGCCTTGTCGAACACCGCATTGGGCAGCAGACGCAACAGCTTGGCCACCACGCCCATTTGCCAGGGGATCACCCGGTAGCTGCACCCCCCCTGGATGGTGGCAAACGCTTTTTCGGCAAATACCTCGGCCTTCATCAGAAACGGCATGGCATAGCGGTTTTCGCGGGTCAGCGGCGTGTCGATGTAACCTGGGCAAATCGTCACCACCTTCACGCCACTGGGGCGCAGTTCCCCGCGCAGGCTTTCGCAATAGGCGATGACTGCAGCCTTGCTCGCGCAATAGGCGCCATGGCCGGGAAGGCCCCGTATGCCGGCCACGCTGCCAATACCAACCAGTGTTCCTGTGCCTCGCAAAACCATGCCGGCGATGAACGGATGAAAGGTGGCTGCGACACCGATATTGTTGGTCGCAAAAGTCCGGGCCATGACCTCAAGGTCAGCACGCACCGCGGAGTCCATGCCGATGCTGATACCGGCATTGGCAATCACCACATCGGGCACGCCCTGCGCGGCGATGCAAGCCTCGCCGGCGGACACAATGCTGTCGATGTCGGATACGTCTGCGCCGTAGACCTGGTAGCGGCTCGCACTGATGGCATGGGTCTCGGCCCAGGCCTGGACCTCGGCGGTTCTGCGAGCAGCCAGCGCCAGCCGATAGCCTGCAGAATAAAAACGCAGTGCCAATGCCTGACCGATACCGCTGGAAGCGCCGGTGATAAATACGAGTCTGGACATGGTGGGCAGTCGTTGATTAGAGAGTGTCGCGTTAGCGGGTCGCCGGTGCGTTGCTTGCCGGATTGACGGGTGGTGCAGGCATGAGAGTGGGCAAGGTACCAGCACCTGCAGCGCTGGCCGCGGAACGCGGGACGAGAATGCCGCGGACACGTCCCTTGAGATCGGCCACCTGGTCCAGGTTGTCGTAGGCAAAAGTGTCACCGGTGAACTGGTCGGTGCCGCGAATCAGCAGCACCGGTTTGTGCGACTTCACGCGCTCGTCATTCAGGAAGGCATGAAGAAACTCACCGCGAAATTCCATGCGCGGCGTTTCCTTCCCGTTCGCATCCTGGCTCGCCTCCCTGACCACTACCGCATTGCCCGTCAACTGCACTTCCGATCCATCACCGTTGGTGTAGGCCCGGTTGGCCGTAGCCGTCGTGATGCGCTTTTCCACACACCAGGTGCTTGCGTCACGTGGTGGACCATCGCGCGCACCTCCGCGTGCGCATTGATCGGCGCGCAGCTCAACGCCACACGGGAGAGCACGGGCAGGTCGGGCCAGTCGTCRCCCATGGCTGCGGCAGCGCTCCAGTCCAGCCCCAGGGCCTGCAGCGTGAGCTCGGCGGCCGGGCGTTTGTCCTCCGTACCGAAATGGGCATGGGTGATGCCGAGTGCCTGCAAACGTGCGCGCAGCACGTGGCTATCGCGCCCGGTGATGACGGCGGGAGTAATGCCGGCCCTCTGGAGCAGCTTGAGGCCATGGCCGTCCAGCGTGTTGAACCGTTTGACGATCTCGCCCGAAGCGCGATAACCACCCGACACCACAGCCAGTTCATGGCCGTCGGGGTATTCGGAAAAATACAGGCCACCATCCGTGAGTACACCGTCGACGTCAAAAAATGCCACCTTGATGCCCTGCGCGCGCAGCAGCAGTTCAGGCGGAAAGCTCAGTGTTGGAGTAAGCATCTATCGTTTCACCGCAAGCCAGATAACGGGTGCGAGCGTCATATCACTTTTGCGCGCATCAGGTCGTTGGTATTCAGCGCCCCGCACAACACCCCTGCGTCGTCCACAACCAGCACGCTGGTGATGCGGTACTGCTCCATCAATGCCACAGCCTCGACAGCCAGCGAATCCGGCTGTATCGTGCGCGGATTGGCGCGCATCACGTCGCCCGCCTTGCTGCTACGCAGGTCCACGCCTTTTTCGACCAGCCGGCGTAAATCGCCGTCGGTGAATATACCGAGCACCCGCCGGCTGCCGTCCACCACCGCAGAAGCCCCAAGTCCCTTGGCGCTCATTTCACGCATGAGGTCGGTGAAGCTGGTGTCGGCCAGCACTTGCGGCACCGCATCGCCGCTGCGCATCACGTCACTGACATGCGTGAGCAGTTTCCGGCCGAGCGCACCGCCCGGGTGGGAGCGCGCAAAGTCTTCTTCCTTGAAACCGCGCGCATCCAGCAGGGCGACGGCCAGCGCATCACCCAGGGCGAGCTGCGCGGTCGTGCTGGCCGTCGGCGCCAGATTGAGCGGACAGGCTTCCTGCGCCACGCTGCTGTCAAGCGTTACCCGTGCTTGCCGGGCAAGCGTGGACTGTGCGCCCCCGGTAATTGCCACCAACGGTACGCCCTGGCGGCTCAGCACCGGCAGGATCATCGTCAACTCGGCGCTCTCGCCGCTGTTGGAAATTGCGAGCACCACGTCGATGGCCTTGATCATGCCCAGGTCGCCGTGGCTGGCCTCGGCCGGATGCACAAACATGGCAGGTGTTCCGGTGGAGGCGAGTGTGGCGGCAATCTTGCGGCCTATATGGCCGCTTTTTCCCATGCCCATGACAACCACGCGGCCGCGGCATTGCAGCATCAACTCCACGGCCTGGGCAAACTCATTGCCCAGCCGTCCCACCAGGCCCAGCACAGCGGCGGCTTCTATTTCAAAAGTCTTCCTGGCAAGGCTCAGCACCTGTTCGGCATCAAAATTCACGGCGTCAAGGCTCATGGCTGCATTCTATAGAGGCGGGCAGGCCCATCCCGCCGGCCAACCCCCGCGCGAATGGGCCTTTGCCGCCTGCAATTGGTCAAGGCCATGCAATATCCTCGGCTACCATCAACGCATGAGCGCGCTTGAACTGACCCTGCTGTACCTGCTGGCTGCTGTGCTGGGTGTGGTGGCATGCCGTTCGCTCAAGCTGCCGCCCATGCTGGGTTACCTGGCGGTCGGCGTGGTCATCGGGCCCAACGCGCTGGCGCTGGCACAAAATTCCGACGGCGTCAGGCATTTGGGCGAGTTCGGCGTGGTGTTTCTGATGTTCGTGATCGGGCTTGAGTTCAACCTGCCCAAGCTGCGCTCCATGCGGCGTCACGTCTTTGGCCTGGGCCTGCTGCAGGTTACGCTGACCATCGTGCTGGCCACGGTGGGCTCGCTGTTCCTTGCCAGCATGGCCCCCGGTCTCTGGAAGATGGGCTGGCAGACCGCGCTGGCGCTGTCCGGTGCCATCGCCATGAGCAGCACCGCCATTGTGGTCAAGCTGCTGTCGGAGCGACTTGAACTCGAATCCGAACACGGCAAGCGCGTTATGGGCRTGCTGTTGTTCCAGGACTTGGCCGTTGTGCCGTTGCTCGTGCTGATTCCGGCACTGGGGGCGCCCGCCGATGCGCTCCTGATGGCGCTGGCGATCGCGGGGTTGAAGGCGGCCGTGCTGGTGGGGCTGCTGCTCACCGGCGGGCAACGCATCATGCGCTGGTGGCTCACCATCGTGGCACGGCGCAAAAGCGAAGAACTGTTCGTGCTCAACCTGCTGCTGGTCACGCTGGCGCTGGCCTGGCTGACCGAGCGCGCCGGGCTGAGCCTGGCGCTGGGCGCGTTTATCGCCGGCATGCTGATCTCCGAGACGGAATACAAGCACCAGGTCGAAACCGACATTCGGCCCTTCCATGATGTTTTGCTGGGCCTTTTCTTCATCAGCATCGGCATGCTGCTGGACTGGYGGCTGGTGCTGGAACGATGGCCGCTGGTGCTGTTGCTGACGACGTTGCCTGTTCTCTTCAAGCTGGTGCTGGTTACCGCGCTGGCGCGTTCGCTGGGTGCAACAGCCGGCGTATCGCTGCGCACCGGCCTGTACCTTGCGCAGGCGGGTGAATTCGGCTTTGTGCTGCTCACGCTGGCCCAGCAGGGCAACCTGGTGCCCCCCGCGCTGTTAAACCCCATTTTGGCCAGCATGGTGCTGTCCATGCTGGCAACGCCTTTCATCATCATGTACAGCAACCGCATYGTGATGAAGCTGGTTTCCAGCGAGTGGCTGCAGCAATCGCTGCAAATGACCACCATCGCGCGCAAGTCCATCAACGCCAACAAACACGTGATCATCTGCGGCTATGGCCGCTGCGGCCAGAACCTGGGTCACATGCTGGAGCGCGAAGGCATCCAGTACATGGCGCTCGACCTCGACCCCGACCGGGTACGGCAGGCCGCAGCCGCAGGCGATTCGGTGGTGTTCGGTGATGCAGTGCGGCTCCAGGCCCTGATGGCCGCCGGGCTGGCCCGGGCCAGCGCCGTGGTGGTAACTTATCTCGACACAGCCAGCGCCCTCAAAGTGCTGGCCAACAC
>NZ_JBFUCA010000006.1:0-24844 GCF_056405475.1 Polaromonas sp. P1_G4 | reverse complement strand
CAGCAGCACCCGGAACACATCTTCGGCTGTCATGTGGCGCTGTTTGCCCGCCTGGAAGATCTCCAGGATTTTCAGGCGTGGCAGGGTTGCCTTGAGGCCGGTGTTTTTCAGTTCGTCGATGTTGCTCATGGGAAAACTCTCTGGGTGAAACCGCTGTGTAAAGCGGTGGTGCGACCCTTCTGGGCAGGTGCCGGCCGGGGGCCCCCAGCCGCTACAATGAACGATCATATCGCTACACCCCCTCACTATGTCAGCCATGCCTGCAAATCATCGTTACAGCGCCAAAACCGCTTTCCTGCTCCTGGCCTGCACGGTGCTGGCGTCCTGCAGCAGCCTGAGCAACATGAGCAGCAGTTCGATCAACCCGGTCAACTGGGTCACGCCCTACAAGGTGGACGTCATTCAGGGCAATTTTGTCTCCAGGGAGCAAGTTGAGCTGCTTCGCCCCGGCATGACGCGTGAACAGGTCAAGGCCATCATGGGAACGCCTCTGATGGCCAGCCTGTTTCATGGCGACCGCTGGGATTACGTCTTTACGCTGAAGCGCCAGGGCGTGGAGCCCCAGTCGTACAAATACACCGTGTTTTTCAAGGGTGACCAGCTGGAGCGCTTTGAAGGCGACGCCATGCCGAGCGAGACCGAATTCATTGCCAAACTGGGCAACCGACGCAAACTGGGCGATGTGCCCGTGCTGGAAGCCACCGAAGAGCAGCTCACCAAGGCTTCCACAAAGGTCAAAGCCAATCCGGCAGCAGCCACTTCGGCGCCCACCAGTGCGCCAGCGGGCTCTCCGTCTGCCTCCTATCCGCCGCTCGAAAGCCCGAAACAGTGAGCGGGGCCGGCTCAATCCAGGCGACCCAGGCCAGACGGCACCGGGTCGCGGTAGCGGGCGCCAGCGGCCGCATGGGCCAGATGCTGATTGAGGCCGTCGGCGCCAGTGCCGACTGCCAGCTGACCGGTGCGCTCGATGTGGCTTCCAGTTCCGCCATCGGCAGTGATGCCGCCGCGTTTTCGGGACGCATGAGCGGCGTTTTGATCAATGCCGATCTTCGGCAGGGCCTGAAAGATTCCGGCGTGCTGATTGATTTCACCCGTCCCGAAGGCACGCTGGCCCATCTGGCGGCTTGCCGCGAGCTGGGCGTCAAGCTGGTGATCGGCACTACCGGATTTTCCGACGCGCAGAAAGCCGAGATAGCCGCTGCGGCCAAAGACATCGCCATCGTCATGGCTCCGAACATGAGCGTAGGCGTCAACGTCACGCTCAAGCTGCTCGAGATGGCGGCTCAGGCCCTTTCTACCGGCTATGACATCGAAATCGTCGAGGCGCACCACCGCCACAAGGTGGATGCCCCGTCCGGCACCGCACTCAAGATGGGTGAAGTGATTGCCGGTGCGCTGGGCCGCGATCTCAAGGATTGCGCCGTCTATGCCCGCGAAGGCGTGACGGGCGAGCGCGACCCGTCGACCATCGGTTTTGCGGCCGTGCGCGGCGGCGACGTGGTGGGTGATCACACTGTGATGTTCTTGGGCACCGGCGAGCGCATCGAAATTTCCCACAAGTCATCCAGCAGGGCCAACTATGCCCAGGGCAGCTTGCGTGCCGCGCGCTACCTCGATTCGCACGCCACCGGCCTTTTTGACATGTTTGACGTGCTGGGTCTGAAAAAATGAATGCGGTGCCGGTCACGGCAGTTTCGGAGGCTTTAACCTGATGGACTTCTTCAGCCTGATGACCCAGGGCGGCATCGTCAGCCAGCTGGTGGCGGCCTTGCTGCTGGCCATGTCGGTCGCGAGTTGGGTCGTGATCCTGTGGAAGGCCTGGCTGCTTCAGCGTGCCGCCAAAGACGTGGCACGCAGCACCGCTGCTTTCTGGCAATCGACCTCTGTAGAACAAGCCCGGGAGAAAGTGGCCGCCTTCGACCGCGAGGCGCTGGTGTTGCCTCTCATTGTTGCCACGGACATCCAGGCCGGCGGTACGCTGGCGTCGGCGGGTGACAAGTCCCAGCAACTTACCCGCGTGTTGCGCGACGCCCTTCATGACATCCTGGACAAGCTGCAGTTCGGCCAGGTGCTGCTGGCTACCGTCGGTTCTACCGCACCCTTTGTGGGGCTGCTGGGTACGGTCTGGGGCATTTACCACGCACTTGTCGGCATCGCTTCAGCCGGCCAGATCACCATCGACAAGGTCTCCGGCCCCGTCGGCGAAGCGCTCATCATGACGGCGGCAGGCCTGGCGGTAGCGATTCCAGCCGTGCTGGCGTACAACATTTTCGGCCGTCGCGTCGGCCGTATCGAGGCCGACCTCGAAGGCTTTGCACGCGATTTGCGCGAGTTACTCGCACATAAGGGCTAGCTAATGGCTTTCGGCCGCCTCGAACGCACCCAGGGCCCGCAGCCCATGAGTGACATCAACGTCACGCCGCTGGTCGACGTGATGCTGGTGCTGGTGGTCATTTTCATCATTACAGCTCCGCTACTGGCCAGCACCATCCGGCTCGACTTGCCGAAGACCGAAGCGGCCAAGCCGGCCGATGCGCCGAAATTCGTCACCCTGGTGGTCGACAGGGCTGGCCAGGCTTTCCTGAATGACAAGCCCCTGGGCCTGGATGAGCTTGCCCGCCGGTTGGCGGAAACCGCCGGCCAGAATCCCGACACCGAAGTGCAGTTGCGTGCCGACGAAGCCGTGCCTTACGGGAAAGTCGTGGAAGTCATGGGCGTGGCGCAAAAAGCCGGGCTCAACCGGATCGGCTTTGTGGCGGATCCTGTTCCGTCCGCGGCTGCCAGCCCTGCGGCGGCCCGGTAACCTGCGCAGAGCCGCCCAGCATCTAAAATCGGGGATTCGCCCTTTGGCTGCGCGGCCCGCATGGCGGGGCCGGAGCCTTTCACGGCTTCCATTTTGTTATCCCGTTTCGCCTTCCCGGTTCTCCATGCAAGACAAATACAACCACCTCGACGTTGAGCGCGACGCTCAAGCCCACTGGACCGCAGCCGACGCCTACCGCGTGACGGAAGACGCCAGCCGCAAGAAGTACTACGCTTGCTCCATGTTGCCCTACCCCAGCGGCAAGCTGCACATGGGCCACGTGCGCAACTACACCATCAACGACATGCTCACGCGCCACCTGCGCATGAAGGGCTACAACGTGTTGATGCCCATGGGCTGGGACGCCTTCGGCCTGCCGGCTGAAAACGCCGCCATGAAAAACGGCGTGCCGCCGGCAAAGTGGACCTACGACAACATCGCTTACATGAAAAAGCAGATGCAGGCGATGGGGCTGGCCATCGACTGGAGCCGCGAAGTCGCCACCTGCGATGCGAGCTACTACAAGTGGAACCAGTGGCTCTTTCTGAAGATGCTGGAAAAAGGCATCGCCTACCGCAAGACCCAGGTCGTGAACTGGGACCCGGTCGACCAGACTGTGCTGGCCAATGAGCAGGTGATAGACGGCAAGGGCTGGCGCACCGGCGCAGTGGTGGAAAAGCGCGAGATCCCCGGCTACTACCTCAAGATCACCCAGTACGCCGACGAACTGCTCGACAGCGTCAGCCACAAGCTGCCCGGCTGGCCCGAACGCGTCAAGCTGATGCAGGAGAACTGGATCGGCAAGAGTGAAGGCGTGCGCTTTGCGTTCACGCACGACATCCAGGACGCCTCCGGCAAGCTGATCGGCGAGGGGAAGATGTATGTCTTCACCACGCGCGCCGACACCATCATGGGCGTGACCTTCTGCGCCGTGGCGCCTGAGCACCCGCTGGCGCAGCACGCCGCCGTGTCCAATCCAAAAATCGCCGCCTTCATTGAAGAATGCAAGGCCGGCGGAACGACCGAAGCCGAGCTTGCCACGCAGGAGAAAAAAGGCGTGCCCACGGGCCTCTTTGTCACGCATCCGCTCACCGGCGACAAAGTTGAAGTCTGGGTCGGCAACTACGTCCTCATGAGTTACGGCGACGGCGCTGTGATGGGCGTGCCCGCGCACGACGAGCGTGATTTCGAATTCGCCAAAAAATACAAGCTGCCGATCAGGCAAGTGGTTGATGTCAAGGGCCAGGCCTACAGCCTGGACGCCTGGGCCGACTGGTACGGCGACAAGCAGCAGGGTGTCACCATCAATTCGGGCAAGTACGACGGCCTGGGCTGCAAGGCCGCAGTCGATGCCGTGGCCGCCGATCTGGCCGCCAAGGGACTGGGCGAGAAGAAGACCACTTGGCGCCTGCGCGATTGGGGCGTGAGCCGCCAGCGCTACTGGGGCACACCCATTCCCATCATCCACTGCGAAGAGCACGGCGCTGTGCCGGTGCCTGAAAAAGACCTTCCCGTGGTGCTGCCGCAAGACTGCGTGCCGGACGGTTCGGGTAACCCGCTGCACAAGCATGCGGGCTTTCACGCCGGTGTGGTCTGCCCCGTCTGCGGCAAGCGCGGCCGCCGCGAGACCGACACCATGGACACTTTTGTCGATTCGTCCTGGTACTTCATGCGCTACTGCGACCCGAAGAACGGCGACAAGATGGTGGCCGAAGGCGCCAACTACTGGATGCCGATGGACCAGTACATCGGCGGTATCGAGCACGCCATCCTGCATTTGCTTTACGCCCGTTTCTGGACCAAGGTGATGCGTGACCTGGGCCTGGTGAAGGTCGACGAGCCTTTCACCAAGCTGCTCACGCAGGGCATGGTGCTCAACGAGGCCTTCTCGCGCGTGACCACCGGCAAGCAGTACTTCTGGGCGCATGAGCTCGATATCGTGCGCGACGAGCACGCCAAGGTGATCTCCGCCACGTCCAAAGCCGACGGCCTGCCCGTGCCTTACGAGGGCTGGACGACCATGTCCAAGTCCAAGAACAACGGCGTCGACCCGCAGGACCTGATCGAAAAGTACGGCGCGGACACCGCCCGGCTCTACACCATGTTCACCGCGCCGCCCGACACCACGCTGGAGTGGAACGACGCCGCGCTCGAAGGTTCCTACCGCTTCCTGCGTCGCGTGTGGAATTTCGGTGTCAAGCTTCATGCTATGAATTCAGGAGCTGATGGCGCACAGGTATCGGGGGCTACGGCCACTTTTGACAAAGAGACCAAAGCGCTGCGCCTGGAAATTCACACGGTGCTCAAACAGATTGACTACGACTACCAGCGCATGCAATACAACACCGTGGTGTCCGGCAACATGAAGCTGCTCAACGCCATGGAAGACTTCAAAGGTGCTTCGTCTGCGGGCGCAGTCGCTGCACTGCACGAAGGCTTCGGCATCCTGCTGCGCTGCCTCTACCCGGCTACGCCGCATCTGGCACATGCGCTCTGGTCACAGCTCGGCTACGCGGCGCGGCACGGCGAACTGCTCGATGCCCCCTGGCCCGAAGTCGACGCAGCCGCTCTTCAGCAGGACGAGATCGAGCTGGTGCTGCAGGTCAACGGCAAGCTGCGCGGCTCCGTCACTGTTCCCGCCGGCGCCGACAAGGCCACCATCGAGGCCGCCGCGCTGGCGTCGGAGGCTTTCACCAAACAGGCTGCGGGTGCGCCCGCCAAGAAGGTGATCGTGGTGCCAGGCCGGCTGGTCAACATCGTCATTTRGGTCATTGAGACCGCTTCAAAAAAACACACAGAAAGCCAGCCATGCAGCGTCGCGCATTCCTCACACTGTCGGCCTCAGCCGCCGCCCTGAGCCTGAGCGGATGCGGCTTCGCATTGCGCAAGGCGCCCACCTTTGCCTTCACTACGCTTTATTCGGGCTTGGCCGAGACTTCGCCGCTGGGGGTGGAGCTCAGGCGTTCACTGCAGGCGACGCGCAAAGTGGAGGTGATCACCGAGGCCCGCAGGATCAATGAGGCGCAAGTCATCCTCGATGCACTGGGCGATCAGCGCGAAAAAGTTATCCTGAGCCGCAATGCCTCGGGCCAGGTGCGCGAGTTTCAGCTGCGCCTGCGCTTTCGCTTCAAGCTGCGTACCCTGGCGGGCAAGGAACTCATCCCCGACACTGAAATCATGCAGCAACGCGACATCAGCTTCAATGAGTCGGCGGTATTGGCAAAGGAGGCCGAAGAAGCCCTGCTGTACCGCGATATGCAAAGCGATGTCGTCCAGCAGATCATGCGCCGCCTGGCGGCGGTGACGGAACTCTGAAGCCCCTAACCCATCAGGCCCGCATCAGTGTGCTTTTGCCGAACAGGCTCTCGATGAGGTCCACGGCCACCTCGGCCGTGCCGTTGCGCACGTCCAGTGCCGGGTTCAGCTCCATCACATCAAGCGAGCCGAGCAAACCGGTGTCGGCAATCATCTCCATGCACAGCTGGGCTTCGCGGTAGGTGGGGCCGCCTTTGATGGCGGTGTCCACACCCGGCGCGATGGAGGGGTCCAGAAAATCGACGTCAAAGCTCACATGCAGGTGGGTGTTGGCGTCCATGCCGGCCAGCGCTTTTTCCATGGTGTGGCGCATGCCCATCTCGTCGATGTAGCGCATGTCGAAGACCTCAAGGCCCTCTTGCCGCACAAAGCGCTTTTCGCCCTCGTCCACGCTGCGGATGCCGATTTGCCGTATCGCCTTGGGGCTCATGGCGGGCACCATGCCGCCGATATTGGTGAGCTCTGCCGGCCCGTGGCCGCACAGCACCGCCACCGGCATGCCGTGCACATTGCCGGTGGGCGTGAGTGCGTTGGTGTTGAAGTCGGTGTGCGCATCCAGCCAGAGCACGCGCAGCGTCTTGCCGATGCCGCGGCAGTAGCGCGCCACCGCGCTGATCGAGCCAATGCCCAGGCAGTGGTCGCCGCCCAGCAGGATGGGCAGATGGCCGGCCGCGAGGCTCTGGTACATCGCTTCGTGCACCGCCTTGTTCCAGGCGACCACCTCGTCCAGGTGCCGGTAGCCCTCGTCGGGCGGCAGCCAGGGATTGGTGGGGCCGGCCAGGTTGCCGGTGTCGACAACTTCGAGCCCGCGGCCGTGCAACGCTTCGCGGATGCCGGCCACGCGCAAGGCTTCAGGCCCCATCGAGGCGCCGCGGCTGCCCGCGCCGATGTCGGTAGGGGCACCAATCAGGTCAACAGACTTGGTCATCAACGTGCCATTTCAGGTATGGGGGACATGCGGGGCGCCTTGGCGGTCGGCGATTCGGCGGGCGTCAGCAGGCCGAACAGGTTTTTGGGGTCGTCAAGATGAGGCACCAGGTCGATCTGGCGGCGATTGGCAACGTCCGCCAGTTGCAGCTTGTGCAAATAGCGCAGGGCCGAATAGTCTTCCAGCGCAAAACCGACCGAATCAAAAATCGTGACTTCCMGGGGCGATGCACGCCCCTTGGCCGTGCCCTTGAGCACGTCGGCAAATTCAGCCACTTTGAAGTCCTCGGGCATTTGCTGGATCTCGCCTTCGATGCGCGACTGCGGCTCAAACTCGACCACCACGCGGGCGTCCTTGCGCAGCAGGATGTCGGCGTGCAGCTCGGTCTTGCCGGGGCAGTCGCCTCCCACGGCATTCAGGTGCATGCCGGGTTTGATCATCTCCGGAGTCAGGATGACGGCGTTGCGTTTGTCGGCGGTAATGGTGGTCACGATGTCGGCTCCTTGCACGGCCTGGTCCGCTGACTGGCAAATCGTCACGCTCAGGCCCTGCAGCCCCAACGCATGCAGGTTACGGGCCAGTTTATCGCTGGCTGCCGCGTCAATGTCAAACAGGCGCATCTCGCGTATGCCCAGCATGTGGTGAAAGGCGATGGCCTGGAATTCGCTTTGCGCGCCGTTGCCGATGATCGCCATCACGCGGCTCCCGGGGCGGGCCATCCACCTGGCGGCCAGTGCCGACATGGCTGCCGTGCGCAGTGCGGTGGTGATGGTGAGCTCTGACAGCAACAAGGGGTAGCCGGTGTCCACATCGGCCAGCACGCCGAAGGCGGTGACGGTCAGCAAACCCAGCTCGGTATTTTTGGGGTGGCCGTTGACGTACTTGAAGGAATACTGATGCCCGTCACTGGTGGGCATGAGTTCGATCACGCCGTCGGGCGAGTGGATGGCGTGGCGCGCCGATTTGTCAAAGTCGTTCCAGCGCCGATAGTCCAGCTCGATCTCGCCGGCCAGGCCTTCGATAAAGGCGGCCGCGCCGCGCTGGCGGACGATTTTCTGAATGCTTTCAATGCCAATGTAGTCAACCATGATGGGGCTCCCGGGTCTTATGTTGATTTCCATTGTCTGCAGCCAGCACGCTAAAGAAAAGACAGTAAGTTGATCAAATTCATGTATTGCTTGATCAAATAGACAGAATTTATTGGCATTTCGCCAATAAAATGTCTGCATGGACGATACCGACCGCCAATTGCTTTCCCTGTTGCGGGACGACGCCCGGGCCTCGGTCGCGTCCATCGCCAAGGTTTTGCGCGTCTCACGCGGCACGGTGCAAAACCGGCTGGCCAAGCTGGAGGTCGACGGCACCATCACCGGTTACACCGTTCGCCTCAAACCCCAGGCCGAGGGCCACCGCATACGCGCCTTCATGACGGTGGCGGTTGAGGGCAACCGCACCGACGCGGTGCTCGCGGCCCTGCGGGGCGACCCGGCCGTGAGCGCACTGCACACCACCAACGGCCGCTGGGACATGGTCGCCGAACTGCAGGCCGACACCCTGGAAGCCTTTGACCGTGTGCTGAGCCGCATCCGTCTGCTCGAAGGCATTGCCAACACCGAGACCAGCCTGCTGCTATCGACCACCAAGCTTTAAACTCCCCTCATGAATCTGGCCCCTGCCCAACTCCAGGAACACCTCAAGCGCGGCTTGAAAAGCCTGTACACCCTGCACGGCGACGAGCCGCTGCTGGTGCAGGAGTTTGCCGACGCGCTGCGCGCTGCGGCGCGCGAACAGGGCTATACCGAGCGCACGGTGCACACCGTGGCCGGCGCGCATTTCGACTGGAGTGAGGTGCTGGCCAGCGGCGGTTCGCTCAGCCTTTTCGCTGATAAACAGATCGTCGAGATCCGTATCCCCAGCGGCAAGCCTGGAAAAGACGGCTCCGTCGCGTTGCAGCAAATCGCCGAACGCGCACAGGGCGACGACTCCACCCTCACTCTGGTCATGCTGCCGCGGCTGGACAGCATGACGGCCAAGGGCGCGTGGTTCGGCGCGCTCGAAAGCTTCGGCGTCACCGTCAAATTCGACCCGATTGACCGCCGCAGCCTGCCACAGTGGATTGCCCAGCGCCTGCAACAGCAGGGCCAGCGCGTGGCCGCCGGCGAAGAAGGCCAGCGCACGCTGCAGTTTTTTGCCGACCGGGTGGAAGRCAACCTGCTGGCCGCGCACCAGGAAATCCAGAAGCTGGGGCTGTTGTACCCGGCACAGCCCGACAGCGCCCTGAGTTTTGATCAGGTGGAAAACGCCGTGCTCAACGTGGCGCGCTACGACGTGTTCAAGCTTTCTGAGGCTGTACTGGGCGGCCAGTCGGTGCGCGTGGCGCGCATGCTCGACGGCCTGCAGTCCGAGGGCGAATCCGAAGTGCTGGTGCATTGGGCGCTGGCTGAAGACATCCGCAGCATGAAGCGCGTGAAAGATGCGATTAGCGCCGGGCGCCCCATGCCCATGGCGCTGCGCGAAAACCGCGTCTGGGGCATCAAGGAAAAACTGTTTGAGCGCGTGCTGCCACAGATCGGTGACACCACTTTGTCCAATCTGTTGCACGCCGCCCACAAGGWCGACGGCATCGTCAAGGGCCTGAAGCAGCCTGACTGGCCCGCCGACGGCTGGCAGGCGCTGCACCGGCTGGCCGGTATGGTCTGCGCCGAGTGCGCGGCGCCGTCGCCCGTGTCCCGCAGGCCGCATGCCATGGCGGACGGCTCAAGGGCCTAGCAGCAACGCCCAGGGCATGGGTGGCGCGCCACTCTGATCGGGGTTACGCTCGTGACATGCAACAGACGGCGTCCCTGTCCAAAAAACTCATTCGCATAGGTGCCAGCCTTCTGATCGTCGCGCTGGCGTCCATAGGGTTGACCCTGTGGGTGACCTGGCAACTTGAAGGAGGCGCTGCGGCGGTCAACGAGGCCGGGCGTATGCGCATGCAAACCTGGCGGCTGGCCAGTGCGGTGCAGGCGGGGGTGGAGCGTGCCGAGCGGCAGAGCCTGGTGACCCGGTTTGACGAGAGTCTGTCGCTGTTGCGCGAGGGCGATCCGTCCCGGCCGCTGTTTGTGCCGTGGGACGACCAGGTGCACCAGCGTTTTGCCGATGTCGAGTCCCTGTGGCTTGCTCAGCGGCCGCTATGGCTGGCCGAGCCGGCCCCGCAGGCGCAGGTCCTGCTGAAGGCCGGCGGCGAGTTTGTTGAAGCCAGCGACCGCCTGGTGCTGGTGATCGAACAACACCTGTCCCGCCTGACAGCCATCTTGAACCTGTTCCAGCTCCTGATGATGGCCTTGGCCATCGGTGGGGCGGTCATCATGCTTTACACCGGCTACATGTATGTGATCAATCCCTTGGGGCAGCTCCGGCAAGGTTTGCAGAAGCTGGAGTCAGGGGATTTCAGGACGCGCATCGAAGTCGACACCGTGGATGAATTTGGCCAGGTGGCCGCCGGCTTTAACCATATGGCGGCCACCTTGCAATCGCTTTATGAAGGATTGGAAGCCAAGGTCGAGACCAAAACACGGCGTATTGAGGCGCAGCGCGTTCGACTGGAGGCACTCTACAAGGTCAGCGCTTTCCTGGCCCAGGCGGGCAGCATTGACGAGCTGGCGC
The DNA here is from genome assembly GCF_056405475.1 of Polaromonas sp. P1_G4. NCBI lineage: Bacteria > Pseudomonadati > Pseudomonadota > Betaproteobacteria > Burkholderiales > Comamonadaceae > Polaromonas > Polaromonas sp. P1_G4. The sequence goes on along the minus strand of NZ_JBFUCA010000006.1, from coordinate 14,150 downwards.
GCGGCTTTGCCCAGCGCGTGCGCGCCGTGATGAAGGCCGATGCCGCCACAGTCCGCTGGTCCGACGATGCCAACCAGCGTTATCTGATGCTGGCCTCCGACTGTTTTCCGCAAGACCTCGTGGAAGAAGAGCGCAGCCTGCTGGCCGGGGCCTGTGCATGCGGCAACCTGCGGCCGGACGCGCGTACCCGCGTGATCCCGATTCTCAGCCACGATGAAGCGCCGGTACGCCATTGCGCCAAGGTGGGGTACGAAAACGTGGTCAGTGTGCCGATACGGCTGCAGCAACGCCTGCTCGGCGAATTCAACCTGTTCTTTCGCGCGCCTGTTTTGCTGAGCGCCGACGAAGTCGAATTGCTGGACGCACTGGCCAGCCACCTGGCCAGTTCCCTGGAGGGTTTGCGTGCAGACGCGTTGGACCGGGAGGCGGCGGTCGCGGAGGAGCGCGCCCTGCTGGCGCGCAACCTGCACGACTCGATTGCCCAGTCATTGGCCTTTCTCAAGATCCAGGTGCAGTTGCTGCGAACAGCCGTACAGAAGGGCCAGACCTCGCAAATGCAAGGCGCTCTTGATGAACTGGACATTGGGTTGCGCGAAAGCATCAGCGACGTCCGCGAATTGCTGGTGCATTTCCGCACGCGCACCAACACTGACGATATTGAGCAGGCGCTGCAGGAAACACTGCAGAAATTCCAGAGCCAGACGGGGCTGTCCGGGCAATTGCAGGTCCATGGCCAAGGGCTGCCGCTGCCATCCGATGTGCAGGTTCAGGTGCTGCATGTGGTGCAGGAGGCGCTGTCGAATGTGCGCAAGCATGCCGGTGCCGCGCAAGTCGAGCTGGAAGTAGTCAAAGGCGCACGTTGGCGTTTTGTGGTGCGGGACAACGGTGCCGGCTTCGACACCCMAAAGCACCCGGGGGAGTCACATGTGGGTCTCAACATCATGCGGGAGCGTGCCGGGCGTATTGGTGCTGAAGTGAACGTTGTCTCCGCGGCGGGGCAAGGAACTACGGTCACGCTGACATTGCCGCCTCATCCCGAGGTCGGAGGTGGCATGGCGGCGCAGTCCACGGCACCGGCACCAGCTGCAGCACTTCGTACGGCAGCTCAGGGAGACCTCAATGAAATCCATTGAATTGCTGGTGGTGGATGACCACACCCTGTTTCGCCGAGGGCTGGTGGCGCTCCTGTTGCAGGATGGCCGTTTCGACGTGGCTGGCGAGGCCAGCGATATCGGCGAGGCATTGCGCTGCGTAGCGCGCAGCAAACCTGACCTGATTCTGCTTGACAATCATCTCCCGGGGGTACTTGGTGTGGATGGCATCGCGGCGCTCAAGGACGCAGCGCCAGGCACTCGCATCCTGATGCTGACGGTCAGCGAAAACGAAGGGGATCTGGCCACAGCGCTGCAAGCCGGAGCCGACGGCTATCTGCTGAAAACTGTGGAGCTGGACCATTTGTCGGAATCCATCATCAAGGTCCTGGAAGGCGAGTCGGTCGTGAGCCCGGAAATGATGACCAAGCTGGTGGCGGCCTTCCGGTCCAAGCCCCCTTTGCCCGTGACCGGCGAGGTCGCTGCCGTGGAAACGAGCAGCAATGGGAGCGCGCTGGCGCCGGAGCAGAACGACTCGGCCCTTGCGCTGCTGTCGGCCCGCGAGCGGGAGGTCCTGGCCTTGATCGCGCATGGCGACAGCAACAAGGTGATTGCCCGCAAGCTCGATATCGCCGAGACCACGGTGAAGATTCACGTTCAGCACATCCTGCGCAAACTACAGCTCAGCTCGCGCGTGCAGGCCGCGGTCTACGCGGCTGGCCGCGACCTGACTTGACAAAGATCAAGGCCGGGGCAGTTTGACCCGGCGCTAGTTCTTCATGATGAGGTGGCGAGGTTCCACGTCGTCTTTTTAATGCCGCCTGCCTGTTCTGAAGAAGGATATTCAGCAGCGCGCTAAACGCCGACAGTCATGCCATGTCTCAGGAGAAACATGCATGAGCTCTGAACTCGGTAATTCAAGGAAGGCCTGGTCGGTGCTGATTGTCAGCACACTGGCCTTCACCGTCTGCTTCATGGTCTGGATGATGTTCGGCGTGATCGGCATTCCGATCAAGAAGATGTTGAACCTCAACGCCACGGAGTTCGGCCTGCTCGCGGCGACACCCGTGCTGACAGGTTCCTTGATTCGCGTACCGTTGGGTATCTGGACCGACCGCTACGGCGGACGCATCGTCATGGCGATCTTGATGGCCACCACGGTGCCTGCCATCTGGCTCATGAGTTACGCCACGGTCTACTGGCATTTCCTGGTGATCGGCCTATTTGTTGGCCTGGCCGGTGGATCTTTCTCGGTGGGAACACCTTACGTGGCGCGCTGGTTCCCGAAAAGCCGCCAAGGTATGGCCATGGGGGTGTACGGTGCCGGCAACTCGGGCGCTGCCGTCAATAAATTTGTGGCGCCTGTGCTGCTGGTGGCTTTTGGCTGGGCCATGGTGCCGCAGGTGTACGCGGTCATCATGCTGGCTGCGTTGGTGCTGTTCTGGCTGTTCAGCTACAGCGATCCTTCGCACCTGGTGCCCAGCCACGTCAAGTTCAGTGATCAGCTCAAGTCGCTGAAAGATCCGAAAGTCCTCAAGTATTGCCAGTACTACAGCATCGTGTTCGGCGGCTATGTGGCCCTGTCGCTCTGGATGGTGCAGTACTACGTGGGTGAATTCGGCCTGGACATCCGCGTGGCAGCCCTGCTGGCAGCCTGCTTCTCATTGCCGGGCGGCGTGCTGCGCGCTTTTGGTGGCGTTCTGTCCGACAAGTACGGCGCGCACAGCGTGACCTGGTGGGTGATGTGGGTCAGCTGGGTCTGCCTGTTCCTGCTGTCTTACCCGCAAACAGATTTCACCATTCTCACGGTCAACGGTCCAGCCACCTTCCACATCGGGCTGAACGTCTACACCTTCACCGCGCTCATGTTCATCCTGGGCATTGCCTGGGCCTTCGGCAAGGCCAGTGTCTTCAAGTACATCAGCGACGACTACGGCGCCAACATCGGCGCGATCAGCGGCATTGTCGGGCTGGCCGGCGGCTTGGGTGGCTTTGTGCTCCCCATCATCTTCGGAGGACTGATGGACCTCACCGGCATCCGCTCGAGCGCCTTCATGTTCATGTATGGCGTGGTCTGGGTCTCGCTGATCTGGATGTACTGGACCGAAGTGCGGCGCACTGAAGTCATGGGATCGAACGCAAGCGGCGCATTGGCCTGATGCGGCCATCTTCTTCAAGGGAAAAATCATGAGCACCAAGTCTGCAGCAAGCACGGCCATTCCAGCCCTTCAGTCGCGCTCCTCCGGCGCCGACATCACCGACTGGCGTCCCGAGGACGAGCAGTTCTGGGAAAGCACCGGAAAGCGCATTGCCTACCGCAACTTATGGATCTCCGTGCCCAGCCTGCTTTGCGGTTTTGCCGTCTGGGGCATGTGGGGCATCATCACCGTGCAGATGCTCAACCTGGGCTTTCCCTTCACCCAGGCCGAGCTGTTCACGTTGACAGCCATCGCGGGGCTGGCCGGCGCCACCATGCGCATTCCGGCTTCCTTCCTGATCCGGTTGGCAGGCGGGCGCAACACCATCTTCCTGACAACTTCGATGCTGCTGGCGCCGGCCATCGGCACCGGCATCGTGCTGCAGCACCCCGAGTGGCCGCTGTGGTCTTTCCAGCTGATGGCCTTGTGGTGTGGGGTGGGTGGCGGAAACTTCGCCAGCTCCATGTCCAACATCAGCACCTTCTTTCCCAAGAGGTTGCAGGGCACGGCGCTCGGCCTGAATGCAGGACTGGGCAATTTCGGCGTGACGACCATGCAGATCGTCATCCCGCTGGTGATGACCCTGGGTCTGTTTGGAGGCCTCGCAGGCGAGTCGACCAATCTGGTCAAGGACAGCGGCTGGATCTTCGGCAAGATTGTGGCGGGCACACCCACCTGGATCCAGAACGCCGGTTTTGCCTGGCTGCTGTCGCTTGTGCCGTTGTCGGCTATCTGCTATTTCGGCATGAACAACCTGACGACCGTCTCTCCAGCCATTGGCGGCACCATCCCGGCCTTTCTCAAAATCATCTGGCTCTACACGCTGTCATTTGTCCCGGCAGGCATTGGCCTGTACCTCTACCTGCCCAAACCCACGGGCTTGGGCTTGCTCAACATGTGGATCGCCATGCCCTTGATTGTGGCAAGCACCTTGCTGGTGCTCAAGCTCACTGCCTTCGGCACGATGAAAGAAAACATCACCAAGCAGTTTGCGATCTTCAGCAACAAACACACCTGGTCACTGACGCTGCTGTACATCGTGACTTTCGGCTCCTTCATCGGTTTTTCGATGGCCCTGCCGCTGGCCATCACTGTGATCTTCGGCATCAGCCACGTGCCGGACGCCGCTGGCGTCATGCAGCACACGCTGAAAAATCCGCACGCACCGTCGGCGCTGACCTTTGCCTGGATAGGCCCCTTTGTCGGCGCGCTGATCCGGCCTGTGGGCGGCTGGGTTTCGGACAAGGTCGGTGGCTCCATCGTGACGCAGATCATCTCCGCCGTGATGGTGCTGGCTTCCGCTGCGGTGGGCTACGTGATGCTGCTGGCCTACAAGTCGAATGCGCCCGAGCAGTACTTCCTGCTCTTCATGGTGCTGTTTGTCGTGTTGTTTGCTGCCAGCGGCATCGGCAACGGCTCCACCTTCCGCACGATTGGCGTCATCTTCGACCGCCAGCAGGCCGGCCCGGTACTGGGCTGGACCTCGGCCATCGCCGCCTACGGTGCCTTCATCGCCCCGGTGGTCATCGGCGTGCAGATCAAGGCCGGCACGCCGGAAAACGCCATGTACGGCTTTGCCATCTTCTATGCGCTGTGCCTGGTGCTGAACTGGTGGTTCTACCTGCGCCGCGGCGCCGAGATCAAAAATCCCTGAGCGAACGCTGAGCCCGCTTTTTACCGCTTTACGGAGAAACAAATGAGTCACTTTCTTGATCGACTGAGTCACTTTTCCAACCCCAGGGAGTCCTTCTCCGGGGGCCACGGTGTCACCACTGCCGAAGACCGAACCTGGGAAGACGCCTACCGCAACCGCTGGGCACACGACAAGATCGTGCGCAGCACCCATGGCGTCAACTGCACGGGTTCGTGTTCATGGAAGATTTATGTCAAGGGCGGCATCGTCACCTGGGAAACCCAGCAGACCGACTACCCGCGCACGCGCTGGGACATGCCCAACCACGAGCCGCGCGGCTGCTCGCGCGGCGCCAGCTACAGCTGGTACCTGTACAGCGCGAACCGCGTCAAATACCCCATGGTGCGCGCACGCCTGCTCAAGCACTGGCGCGAAGCGCGGTTGACACTGCCGCCGGTCGAGGCCTGGGCGGCGGTGGTGCAGGACGATGCCAAGCGGCGCGACTACCAGAGTGTGCGTGGCCTCGGCGGATTTGTCCGCTCCAGCTGGGACGAAGTCAATGAAATCATTGTCGCCTCCAACGTCCATACCATCAAGAGGCACGGTGCTGACCGCATCATCGGCTTCTCGCCGATCCCGGCGATGTCCATGGTCAGTTACGCCGCCGGCTCGCGCTACCTGTCGCTGATAGGCGGCGTGTGCATGAGTTTTTACGACTGGTACTGCGACCTGCCTCCGTCCAGCCCGCAGGTCTGGGGTGAGCAGACTGACGTGCCGGAGTCGGCCGATTGGTACAACTCGGGCTTCATCATTGCCTGGGGCTCCAACGTGCCGCAGACCCGTACCCCTGATGCGCACTTCTTCACCGAAGTCCGCTACAAGGGCACCAAGACCGTGGCGATCACGCCCGACTACTCCGAAGTCGCCAAGCTCTCTGACCTGTGGTTGCATCCCAAGCAGGGCACCGATGCTGCGGTCGCCATGGCCATGGGCCATGTAATCCTGAAAGACTTCTATTTCGGCGGCAACGGCAAGCCGCGCTCTGCCTACTTCGATCATTACGCACGCCGTTACACCGACCTGCCCATGCTGGTGATGCTCAAGGAGCACCAACTTGAAAATGGCGAAACCGTCATGGTGCCGGACCGTTATGTGCGCGCGTCCGACTTCAACGGCAAACTCGGCCAGGCGAACAATCCTGAGTGGAAGACCGTGGCGTTCGACGCACAGGGCAAGGTCGTCTTGCCGCACGGTGCCATCGGCTTTCGCTGGGGTCCTGATGGCCGCGCCGACGCCGGGCAGTGGAACCTGGAGTCCAAAGAGGCACGCCAGGGTGACGAGGTCGCGCTCAAGCTGTCGGTGATGGAGGGCGATGCCCCCAGTGCCGACAGCGCCAAGGTCGGTTTTCCGTACTTCGGTGGCATTCACCATGAACACTTCCCCAACAACGAGCAGGGTGACGTGCTGGTGCGCACGGTTCCGGTTCAGCGCATTTCGCTCGGCAAGGCCGGCGAGGAGCGCTCAGCCCTGGTGGCGACAGTCTTCGACCTGCAGGTCGCGCAATACGGCATTCCCCGCGGCTTGCCCGGTGAGCTGGCTGCGGCCGACTTTGACGACAACACCCCTTACACCCCGGCCTGGCAGGAGCAGATCACAGGGGTGCCACGCGACCAGATCATCGCCGTCGCGCGCCAGTTTGCCGACAATGCCGACAAGACCGAAGGCCGGTCCATGGTCATCATCGGGGCCGGCATGAACCACTGGTACCACAGTGACATGAACTACCGCAGCGTCATCAACATGCTGATGATGTGCGGCTGCATCGGCAAGAGCGGGGGTGGCTGGGCGCACTACGTGGGCCAGGAGAAACTGCGACCGCAGACCGGCTGGACGCCGTTGGCCTTCGCGCTTGACTGGATCCGCCCACCCCGGCAGATGAACTCCACCAGCTTCTTTTATGCGCACACCGACCAGTGGCGCTACGAGAAGCTCGGCGTGAACGAGGTGCTATCGCCACTGGCCGACAAGAAGCTCTACGGCGGCAGCATGATCGATTACAACGTGCGCGCCGAACGCATGGGCTGGTTGCCGAGTGCACCGCAATTGCAGACCAACCCGATGCAGGTGGTCAAGGATGCTCAGGCCGCTGGCCTGGATGCCAAGGACTATGTCGTCAAGTCGCTCAAGGATGGCTCGCTCAGGATGAGCTGTGAGGACCCGGACCATCCGGACAACTGGCCGCGCAACATGTTTGTCTGGCGTTCCAACATCATCGGTTCGTCGGGCAAGGGCCATGAGTACTTTCTCAAGCACCTGCTCGGCACAGACAACGGCGTGCAGGGCAAGGATCTGGGAACCGAAGAAGGCAAACCCGAAGAGGTGGTGTGGCATGACAAGGCGCCCGAGGGAAAACTGGACCTGCTGGTCACGCTCGACTTCCGCATGAGTACGACCTGCCTGTACTCCGACATCGTGCTGCCGACCGCAACCTGGTACGAAAAGAACGACCTCAACACCAGTGACATGCACCCCTTCATCCATCCGCTGTCCACCGCGGTGGATCCGGTGTGGCAATCGAAAAGCGACTGGGAAATCTACAAGGGCTTCGCCAAAAAATTCAGCGAGCTGTGCGACGGGCATCTGGGCGTGGAGAAGGAAATGGTGCTGACCCCGGTGATGCACGATACCCCGGGCGAGCTGGCTCAGCCGTTTGAAGTCAAGGACTGGAAGCGTGGCGAGTGCGAACTGGTGCCCGGCAAGACGGCGCCCCAGATGCAGGTCGTCGAGCGCGACTATCCCAACGTCTACAAACGATTCACTGCCGTGGGCCCCCTGCTCAACAAGGTGGGCAACGGCGGCAAAGGCATTGCCTGGAACACCGAAACCGAAGTTCGGCAACTCGGCGAACTCAACGGCTTGGTCACCGAACCGGGCGTGACCCAGGGCATGYCGCGTATCAACAGCGACATCGATGCCTGCGAAATGGTGTTGCAACTCGCGCCCGAAACCAACGGCCATGTGGCGGTCAAAGCGTGGGCGGCATTGGGCAAGCAGACCGGCCGCGAGCACACCCATCTGGCGCTGCACCGTGAGGACGAGAAGATCCGCTTCCGCGACATCCAGGCCCAGCCGCGCAAGATCATTAGTTCGCCGACCTGGAGCGGCATCGAATCGGAAACCGTGTCGTACAACGCCGGTTACACCAACGTGCATGAACTGATCCCATGGCGCACCCTCACGGGCCGCCAGCAGTTCTACCAGGACCACCCTTGGATGCTGGCTTTCGGCGAGGGCTTGGCCAGCTACCGGCCGCCGGTGAACCTGAAGGCCACCGCCGGGGTGCACGGTATTCGTACCAACGGCAACACCGAAATATTACTGAACTTCATCACGCCGCACCAGAAGTGGGGCATCCACTCGACGTACACCGACAACCTGTTGATGCTCACGCTGAGCCGGGGCGGGCCCATCATCTGGCTCAGTGAAGATGACGCCAAGCTGATTGGCGTGGAAGACAACGACTGGATCGAGGCTTACAACGTCAACGGCGCAATTGCCGCGCGGGCTGTCGTCAGCCAGCGTGTCAAACCCGGCATGGTGATGATGTACCACGCGCAGGAAAAAATCGTCAACACCCCGGGTTCGGAGATCACCGGCCAGCGTGGCGGCATCCACAACTCCGTGACGCGCATCGTCCTCAAGCCGACGCACATGATCGGCGGGTATGCGCAACTCTCCTACGGCTTCAACTACTACGGAACCATAGGCACCAATCGCGACGAATTTGTCGTGGTGCGCAAGATGAGCAAGGTCGACTGGCTGGACACGCCGCGCGATGACGACCGTGCGTTCGCCGTGCAGCAAATGGGAGAAGCAGCATGAAAGTACGCGCACAAATCGGCATGGTGCTCAACCTGGACAAGTGCATTGGCTGCCACACCTGCTCGGTCACCTGCAAAAACGTCTGGACCAGCCGGCCCGGCATGGAGTACGCCTGGTTCAACAACGTCGAAACCAAACCCGGTATTGGTTACCCGAAAGAATGGGAAAACCAGGACAAGTGGAACGGCGGCTGGGTGCGCAAGGCCGACGGCTCCATCGAGCCGCGTCAGGGCGGCAAGTGGAAGCTGCTCATGCGCATCTTCTCCAACCCGAACATGCCGCAGATCGATGACTATTACGAGCCCTTCACCTTCGACTATGACCATCTGCAGTCAGCGCCAGAAATGAAAGCCGCGCCAACGGCGCGGCCTCGCAGCCTGATCACCGGCAAACGCATGGAAAAAATCGAGTGGGGTCCGAACTGGGAAGAGATCCTCGGCGGCGAATTTTCCAAGCGCAGCAAGGACGCCAACCTGGCGAACTTTGACCAGGTCCAGAAAGACATGGTCGGGCAGTTCGAAAACACCTTCATGATGTATTTGCCGCGCCTGTGTGAGCACTGCCTGAATCCGGCCTGTGTGGCTTCCTGCCCTTCCGGCTCGATCTACAAGCGCGAGGAAGATGGCATCGTGCTGATCGACCAGGACAAGTGCCGCGGCTGGCGCATGTGTGTCTCGGGCTGCCCGTACAAAAAAATCTATTACAACTGGAAAAGCGGCAAGGCCGAGAAATGCACCTTCTGCTATCCGCGCATTGAAGCCGGCCAGCCGACTGTCTGCAGCGAAACCTGCGTGGGCCGCATCCGTTACCTCGGTGTGGTGCTGTACGACGCCGACCGCATCCAGGAAGCGGCCAGCGTGGAAGACGACAAGGACCTGTACCAGGCCCAGCTCGACATCTTCCTGGACCCGAACGATCCGAAGGTGATTGAGCAGGCGCGCAAGGACGGCATTCCCGAAGCCTGGCTCGAAGGCGCCCGCCGCAGCCCGGTCTACAAGATGGCGGTGGAGTGGAAGGTGGCACTGCCGCTGCACCCCGAGTACCGCACGCTGCCCATGGTCTGGTACGTGCCGCCGCTGTCGCCCATCACTTCGGMGGCCAATGCCGGCCACATCGGCGTGAACGGTGAGCTGCCCGACATCGCGCAGATGCGCATTCCCGTGCAGTACCTGGCCAACCTGCTGACCGCCGGCGACACGGCGCCGGTGATCCGTTCGCTGCAGCGCATGCTGGCCATGCGTTCCTACCAGCGCAGCAAACATGTGGACCAGGTGCAGAACCTGGCGGTGCTGGAGCAAGCCGGGCTGACGGTGGCCGAGGTCGAGGAGATGTACCACATCATGGCGATTGCCAACTACGAGGACCGCTTTGTGATCCCGACCACCCACCGCGAATACGCTGAAAACGCTTTCGACATGCGCGGCGGCTGCGGCTTTACCTTCGGCAATGGCTGCTCCGACGGCGCCAGCGATGTCAGCCTGTTCGGCGGCAACAAGAAACGCACTATTCCCATCAAGGTGGAGGTTTGACCATGGYACTTTTCAACAACACCCCCGCTGTGGCTTCGAAAAGCCTGCGTGTGCTGGCCCGACTGCTTGCGTATCCTGACGCCGAATTACGCAGCCACCTGAGTGCGATGCGAGAAGTCCTGCACGAAGAGCGCGCACTGCAGCCGCAGCGGATGGCCGAGCTGGACGCACTGATCGAAGCGCTCGCACTGGCGCCTGCGCTTGAGACCGAGGCGGCTTACGTCGAGCTGTTCGACCGGGGCCGCGCCACATCGCTGCACCTGTTCGAACACGTGCATGGCGATTCGCGCGATCGCGGGCCGGCCATGATTGACCTGGCGCAGACCTACGAGAAGGCCGGCATGTACCTGGCCGAAGGAGAAATGCCGGACTTTCTGCCGGTGGTGCTCGAATTCACCTCGACCCAGCCACCGAGTGAGGCGCGCGAGTTTCTGGCCGAGATGGCGCACATCTTCAATGCGATTTTCGCGGCGCTGCAGCAGCGCGAAAGCGCCTACGCCTCCGTGTTGGGTGCCCTGCTGGAGCTGGCCGGGGAAAAGGCGCAACCGGTGCAAATTGCGGCGGAAGAGCCTATCGATGCGGTTTGGGAAGAGCCGGTCGTTTTTGATGGCTGCTCGTCCAAAGGCCAGGCCAGGCCGGACCAGCCGCAGCCTATCCACATCGTGCCTCACGTGCGCAAGGCACGCCCCACCCAAGGAGCGCAAACATGAGCCCCGGACTTCACGGATTTCTTTTTGGTGTCTATCCCTACGTCTGCCTGACCGTTTTCCTGCTCGGCAGCCTGATCCGTTTTGACCGCGACCAGTACACCTGGAAAAGCGATTCTTCGCAGTTATTGCGCACCGGCTTGCTTCGCTGGGGTAGCAACCTGTTCCACGTGGGCATCCTGTTCCTGTTTTTTGGGCATCTGGTGGGCTTGCTGACGCCCCACGCGGTTTACGGCGTTTTCATGGACGCTGCGACCAAGCAGCGCATGGCGATCTACGCAGGCGGCATTGCCGGCTTCATCTGTTTTATCGGCTTATCGATGCTAATTTACCGCCGCATGTTTGACCCGCGCATCCGCTACACCAGCCACAAGACCGATCTCGCGATCTTGCTGATCCTCTGGACGCAGCTGGTTGTGGGCCTCATCACCCTGCCGTATTCATGGGGACACGCCGATGGCGGCGTGATGCTGATCCTGGCCGAATGGGCGCAGCGCATTCTCACCCTGCGCGAGGTGGACTCTGCAACGCTTGCCGTCTTGCCTTGGCCCTACCGCTTCCACATCGTGTTCGGGATGACCATCTTCCTGCTGTTCCCCTTCAGCCGTCTGGTTCACGTGTGGAGSGGCTTTGGGTCGGTCGCTTACCTCTTCCGCCCCTACCAGGTCGTGCGCAGCCGCCGCCTTGGCGTTCCCCGGGCCAAGTCGCCCGGCGCTCCCTGACCTCACGTAAAACAGGAACCGTCCATGACCACATCCACACTTTCTTCACCCGCTGCCGCTCAGGGTTGCGGCAGCGGTTCATGCCAGTGTGCTTCTGCGGCAGTCCAGGCTGCCGTGCCCGAGGCCCTTGTCAATGGCATCGCCCTGTATGCGCCAGGGCAGCGGCCCGACACAGCCACCTTGCGCGAACTGGCCTACGCCGAGCTGCTGCGCCAGCAGGCGGTATCACAAGGCCTGCTGCCGCGCCACACTGGTTTGACCAGCCCCGAGCTCGGCGAGGCCGAACGCGAGATCATTGAAGCCATGGTCGACCAGCAGGTGACCACGCCCCTGCCCACCGAAGAGGAAGGCCGGCGCTATTACGGGGCGCACAAGGCCCAGTTTCTGGTGGGCCAGGCCCTGCACGTGCGCCATATCCTGTTTGCGGTCACTCCCGGCGTCAATGTCCAGGCACTCACGGTGCATGCCGAGCGCGCCTTGCTCGAGCTGTCGCACAAGGGCGTGGCTCCCGGGCGCTTTGCCCAGCTGGCTGCCGAATTGTCCAATTGCCCCAGCAGCGCCCAGGGCGGGGATCTGGGCTGGATCACGCCGGACGACTGTGCGCCCGAGCTGGCGACAGAACTGTTTCACCTGCAGCATGCACAAACAGGCACGGGCGTGCACCCGCGCCTGTTCCACACGCGTTTCGGTTTTCACATCATTGACGTGCTGGATCGGCGCAGCGGCACCCAGCCCACGTATGAGGAAGTACGCGAGCGCATCGCAGCCCTGCTGACAATGCAGTCGCGCGCGCGCGCCCTACACCAGTACATGAGCCTGCTGGTTGGCGAGGCGGAGGTAGAGGGCATCGCTCTTGAGGGTGCGGATTCGCCTCTGGTGCAATGAATGAAGACCTCGAGCGCCCGGACGAACTCCTGTTGCGTTTGCGGCGTTTCCACTCTGACTACTTTCCGCTGCACCAGCAGCGCTTCCAGGATCTGGTGGCGCAGGGGCAGCACCCCAAGACACTGTTCATTGGCTGTTCGGACTCGCGCGTGGTGCCCTACCTGCTGACCGGCGCCGGCCCGGGTGAACTTTTCATCGTGCGCAATGTGGGTGCCTTCGTTCCACCATATGACGGCTCCCATGGGTTGCACGGCACCACGGCGGCGATTGAGTTCGCGGTGCTCAGCCTGCATGTGGAGCGCATCATTGTCTGTGGCCACAGCCACTGCGGAGCCATCCGTGCCGCGTACGAAGGCGTTCCCGAGGAAGCAGTAGCCCTGCAAGCCTGGCTCAAACTCGCCAGCGAAGCCTTGCTGCCTGTTGTGTCGAGCCCGGAGGCCCTGCGCCGCACCGAGCAGCGCACCGTGGTGTTGCAGCTCGAGCGGCTGATGGCCTATCCCATGGTCCGGCGTGAGGTCGAGAAGGGCGCCTTGACCCTGCATGGCTGGCACTACGTCATTGAGGACGGTGAAATCCATACCTTTGATGTACAGCAAGGAAGTTTCGTTCCTGCTGCGATAGCCTCTAACAGCGGCACTGGCCCGTACCAACCTTATGTGGAGCACGATGGACAAATCATCACCAATTGACCTTGCCGCAAAGGCAAACGTCAATTCGATCACGGCATCGGCAGCGTTGCAGACACTTGCTCACGATTCGGGCCTTCGGCCCTGGCGCATTGGCGGCAAGGAGTTGATCCCGGTGGTGCAGGGCGGGATGGGCGTGTGCGTCTCTGCGGGTGGCTTGGCCGGCACGGTGGCACGCCTGGGCGGCGTGGGCACCCTGTCGTCCGTGGACTTGCGGCGCCTGCATCCTGATCTGATGGCCAAAACACGCCATCTGAACAAGGAGCCTGATGCCCGGGCTTTGATCGATGCCGCCAATCTTGAAGCGCTTGACCGGGAAATTCGCCTGGCCCGTCAGTTGTCACAGGGCCGCGGCCTGATTGCCGTGAATGTCATGAAGGCCCTCAGCGCCTACGAAGACTATGTGGGCCAGGCCATGGCCAGCGGGGCCGATGCGCTGGTGGTCGGCGCCGGCCTGCCGCTTGATCTGCCGGAGCTGGCGCGCGACTATCCCAACGCGGTGTTGATCCCCATTCTGTCGGACGCGCGCGGCGTGCAATTGCTGGTGCGCAAGTGGCAAAAAAAGGGGCGCCTGCCTGATGCCATCGTGATTGAGCATCCCGGTCTCGCGGGTGGCCATCTGGGCGCCGCCAAAGTCGCGGATCTGCATGACAAGCGTTTCGATTTCGAGGTTGTCATTCCGCAGGTGCTGGAATTCTTCAAAACGGCCGGCATCGAACGCGAGATCCCGCTGGTTGCCGCCGGCGGCATCAACTGCAGGGACGACATCCTGCGCTTGCAAGCCCTGGGGGCTTCGGCCGTGCAGCTTGGCACGGCC
>NZ_JBFUCA010000005.1:0-26536 GCF_056405475.1 Polaromonas sp. P1_G4 | reverse complement strand
GTCTTGAGGATGCGGCACTCCCCAAGGCAACCTACAGGCCGGTTGCCTTGCCTGCTTGCGCAGAATGGGGAGCAGGTGGTTGAACGCCTGTATTAAAGCCTGTATTACTTGCAGGCCGCGACGTTGCCCGTGACACCCTTGCAGAGTTCGTCTTTCTTGATCCAGCCAGCCTTCACCACCACGTCGAGGTTGTCGCGGGTAATGGGCACAGGCTTGAGGAACTGGGCCTGCAGGGCGATCTTTTTCTCGCCACCGTTCCAGGAAGTCGCGCCGTCGACTTTTTTGCCGGCACCCAGATTGACAGCGGCGCTGGCCGCCTGTTTACCGAGGTCGCGCGCATCTTTCCATACCGACACGGTCTGGGTGCCCATGGCTACGCGGTTCAAGGCGGCAAAGTCACCGTCCTGGCCGGACACCGGCACGCCCTTGAGGCCCTTGGAACTCAGAGCCGCCACCACACCACCGGCTGTGCCGTCATTGGAAGCCACCACGGCATCGACCTTGCCGCCGTTCTTGGTCAGGATCTGTTCCATGTTTTTCTGGGCGACTTCGGGCTTCCAGCCCTCGGTGTATTCCTCGCCCACGATCTTGATGTCGCCTTTCTTGACGGCAGCGTCAATGATTTCCTGCTGGCCTTCGCGCAGGAAATTTGCATTCGGGTCGGTGGGGGAGCCCTTGATCATCACGTAGTTGCCCTTGGGCTTGGCCTGGAACACCGCGCGGGCCTGCATGCGGCCGACTTCTTTGTTATCGAAGGTGATGTAGAACACGCCGGGAGCCTCGATCAGGCGGTCGTAGGCAATAACCGGCACTTTTTGTTTGGTGGCCTTGTTCACGGCGGGCAGGATGGCGTCCTTGTCCATGGCCAGCACGATCAGGACCTTGGCACCCTTGGCCATCAGGCCGTCAATGTCCGCCAGTTGTTTTTCAGGGGAGCCCGCTGCGTCTGCGCTGATGTACTTGGCGCCCAGTTTTTCAAGTTGCGTCTTGATGGCGGCCTCGTCGGTTTTCCAGCGTTCCTCCTGGAAGTTGGACCAGCTGACGCCGACAGTGACCTGCGCAAATGCGCCGGCAGCGGCCAGGCTGAGTGCCATTGCGGTGAGGGAATTTTTTAGTTTCATGAATGTCTCCGATAGTTCTGCCCAGTCGGGCGTGTAGTTTTGAAAACCCAGCTGAATCCCGGTAATCGTTCCGCTGCAAAACGCAGCACTTCAGAATTAGTTTGAACGACGCACTAATTATGTGGACCTGAAAAATTCCCCGCCTAGGGACAAACCCCGGGTATGCGGGGGGCGCTTTAAATTTTTGATGGTTTCTGTAATACCAAAGGCTGATCAGCAGGCGCAGCAAGCAGAAAATCCGTCAGCGGCAACGGCTGGCCGGATCGGTTTTCCGCTGGAAAGGCTGCGCTTCAGTGGGCGGCAGACGGCTCTGTCACCCCAAGCTTGATGGCCCAGCTTGACAGTGCGGGCAGGATGGAGGGATACAGCTCCACGCCCGATTCCATTTGCCCGGCTGCCAGCGCAATGCCTTTTTCCCCCGGAGTGCGCACGGCAGACCCTGCTTGCGCGGGTCGTGATGCACGGCAGGCATCCGTGACATGGCCAGTCTGGCGCGTGAATGCGTCCAGGCCCGCAAAAGCGCGCGGGTCAATCACCTGCAGGAAGACCGTGGCGCCCCATCCTTCCTTCGGGTCGGCGCGGCCATGACCTGCGAGGCCGCCGGTTAATGCCTCTACCAGCAAGGTGAGGCCATAACCCTTGTGGCCCGAGTCCATGCCACCCAGCGGCAGGATGGTGCCCTTGGGTTCGTCGAACAGCACCGAAGGGTTGTCACTGGCCACGCCGTGACCGTCCATCACCCAGGCAGCAGGCAGCCGCTTGCCTTCCTTGTGCAGCCGGTTGGTCATGCCGTTGGTCGTGGCCGAGGTAGACACATCCATCAGCACCGGAACGCCGTTGGTGGGAATGCCGGCAGAAACCGGATTGGGTGTGAACACCGGGTCCAGGCCGCCAAAGGGGGCAACGCTGGCCGTGTTCGGGTCCGAGCAGGTCAGCAGCATCATCAGGCCCTGATCGGTGGCGCGCTGGAGATAGGCGGCCAGGCAGGCGATGTGGTGGCTGCGGCGAATCACAACAGTGCAGGTGCCCTGGGTGGCGGCACGCTCAGTGGCCAATGCCATCGCTTGCAGAACCAGCCAGGGGCCGGGCAGGCGGCGGCCGTCCCATGTCACGGCGGCCGGATGGTCGGCCAGCACGGCTGGGGTGCCGAGTTTTTCCATCGCGCCAGACTCCAGCTCTGCCAGGTAGCCCGGCAGCAGGGCGAGCCCGTGGGTGTTATGGCCCATCAGGTCGCCCTGGACCAGGATGTCGGCCACGGCGGCGGCCTTGTCGTGCTCCAGCCCGGCGGTGGTCAGCAGGGTTCGGGCGTAGTTGATCAGATCGATCTGGGCGTATCGCATGGATTTGTCTCGGTGCTGTTTCAGTGTTGTCACTGCAGATGCTCTGTTTTTGATAGCCGCTTGCGCCCGTCCTGTATGGGTTAGATGGGCTTTTTATGCACATAACCCAACGCGTCAGGCCACGTCAGGCCGGCCGTCGCTGTCCTGAACATTCTAGGGACGAACACGTAAGGTCGCACATCGCACAACCCGTGCGCGGCATTTCATACGGGGCAAAAAGCGGAAAGCGGGCCATGAGCCCGCTTTCCGCCTGAGGCACCGAAGCCGGTGCCTGTAACCATGTTTATGGCTATGCCGTCAGTCAGCCCAGCTTGATGCTGCTGGGGTCTGCGGTGAGGTAGCCGACAGCCGCGCCGAAGCGGTCCTTGTAGTTCGCGCGCACCAGCGGGTCCAGCGTGGCCTGCACCTTGCCATGCAGCGCCGGAATCCAGTCGCCGGCGTGCTGGAAGTTGCTCATGATGTAGGTCCAGCCGTTGAGGTCGTCCACCACATGCAGGCCGGTGGCTTCGGCGCCCGAAGGCATGGACATCAGGCGCGACAGCTGTTGGGTGTCGACGTTGTAGGCCCAGATGAAGTTGTTGACGTGGGTGCTGCTGTCTTCGCCGATGAAGAGTGTGCGCATTTTTTCGGAGAACTTCAGGTTGTCGGGGTTGGACACCTTGTTGGGGTTGGCCTTGTTGCCCAGTGCATCGCCGGCGATGTCTTCGCCGACCAGCAGGGCCTTGGTGTGCACCGGCATCCATTCGCTGTTGATGGCGGTGCCGGCCAGGTCTTTCTGGCCGCCGTCCAGCTTGTGCACCATCACGCCGCCGGCGATCAGGGCCTTGTCAAGTGCGATGCCGCTGGCCGCGTTCCACCCCTTGCCGGTCTTGACCATGGAGTCCTGCATGTTCTGCAGCGCCGAGTAGGCGACCTTGTCCTTGATGTTGACGGTGGTGCCTTCCATTTTGGAAAAGCCCATGCTGCCGCCCATCAGGTAGGCATAGCGGTGCGTTTCCAGGAAGGCGGCAGCCTTTTCCATGCCGGGCTTGATCTTGATCCAGTTGGCATTGCCGCCGTAGAACACTTTGGTGAAGCTCGCATCACCGGGGTCTGTTTTCGATACCGTCATGATGTCGGCGGGTTTGAGCGTGTCGGCCATTTTTTCGATCTCGGCGCTGGTGGCGTGGCCCAGCTTGACCCAGGAAATCTTCGCTCCCTGATCGGCGGGGTTGACCGAGAAGCCGGTGCCCAGCTTGCCCACATACAGCGTGCCGGAAGACAGGTCTTTTTCGCGGTCGGCCACAAAGACAAAGAGGCCGCTGTTGGTGGCGTCGTCGCCCATCAGCACGGTGCGGTTGTCTGGCATGACCTGCACCAGCTCGTGCGAGATGCGGCCCATGTTGTAGTGCTTTTTGACCGTGCCGGTGCCGTCGGGATGCACGGTGACTTCAGGCAGGTGGCCGTAGTGATAGGGGTTCGCTTTGGTTTCGTCGCCGTAGACGTTCTTGCTGAACTTCCTGAACTGTGCACTTTCGGCGGCAAAAGGTGCGTCGGGCTCGTACTCTTCGCTGGAGAGGTGGGTGTTCCAGGGCGACAGGCTGGCGCCGCAGGTGATCCACAGGCCGTGCGCCCTGGACATGTCGACGTTGTGGTACTTCACCAGGCTGAGCTTGCCGGTGGCCTGGTCCTGGTCCAGCGTCAGCACGGCGATGGGTGAGGGMAGGTTGCCGTAAGCGTCAGCGCCAGCCTGGTCGCGTGTGGTGTATTCAAACTGCACCACGGCGAACACCGCCTTGCCCTTGATACCGGGGACATTGGCGTTGGCGAGACCCAGCAGCGAAGTGCCGTCGGGCGAGTCGGAGAATATCTGGCGTTCCTTGCCCGGCACCGAGCGGTCGATGATGGGCCGGTTGTTGATGTCCACATAGCCGCCGGCAAGGATGGTGCCGCCCTTGCCGTCCGGCACCATGTCGCCGGTGACGAAGAAGGGCTGGTAGGCGAGCTTGTAGCTCTGCGTGCTGTTGTCTTTGAGGCGGACCTGCAGGCTGGAGCCCACAGTGGTGGTGGCCATGGCGGCCGCATCAGCAAGCGTTGGGGCGGCCATGGACGTGAAGCTGGAAGCCATGTAATTGCCCGCTGCGGCAGGGCCGCTTCCGGTGGCGCAGCCCGACAGCAGGGTGCTGGAGGCCAGGGCCCCCAGCGGCAGCATGGGCGCGGTCGCCAGGAATTTCAGGGCCGTGCGGCGGGAGGGAAGGGAGGGGGTGGCCAGGTCGGACATTGTTATGGTTTCCAGTGTTTCAGGTGGAGTGGTCGTGAAGCCGCAGCCCTGGCCGCGCACTCCGGCGGGGCAAGTCGGGCTGCGCTGCGGGAATCTTAGGAAGCTTGTGTGACAGTTTCTTGAAAAGGGCTGCCACAGACGGCCCCAGGCAGGGGCGGCCCCCGCTGATTAACCTCGCGCCCGGTACTTGAATATCCCCGGGCGAACCGCAAGCTGCTTTGCTGCGGGCCAAAATCGGTCTGCCAGAACAGCAACCCTCAAGGCCCCTATGACCACCCAACTCAAAATCGATTTTGTGTCCGACGTTTCCTGCCCCTGGTGCGTGATCGGCCTCAAGTCCCTGGACCAGGCGCTGGAGCGCGTGGGCGACGACATCCAGGCCGAGCTGCACTTTCAGCCCTTTGAGCTCAATCCGAAGATGGCGCCCGAAGGCCAGGAAATCACCGAGCACATCACCGAGAAATACGGCATCACGCCCGCACAGGCCCAGGCCAACCGCGAGAACATCCGCGCGCGCGGCGCGCAGGTCGGCTTCAAGTTCAGCATGGCCGATGAGCCCGGCGGCGGTCGCAGTCGCATCTACAACACCTTTGACGCCCACCGCCTGCTGCATTGGGCCGAGCTGGAAGGGGTGGGCAAGCAAAAGGCGCTGAAGGAACTGCTGTTCAAGCGCTACTTCACCGACGGCCAGAGCCCGGCTTCACACGAGGTGCTGGCRAAAGCGGCTGCCGAAGCGGGCCTGGATGAAGCCCGCGCGCGGGAGGTGCTGGCGTCAGGCGAATATGCGGCAGAGGTGCGCGAGCGTGAGCAGTTCTACCTGACGCAGGGCATTCATTCCGTGCCGGCCGTCATCATCAACGACCGCCATCTGATCTCCGGTGGACAGCCTGCTGAGGTGTTCGAACAGGCCTTGCGGCAGATCGCCGCGGCCGGCTAACGGCTCGCGCCCAGCACTTCAAAAGTGCCCGACTGCTGGACCCAGTCCTTGCCGTTGGATGCAAACCCTGTGGCTGTGCCGGTCTTGAGACTGAGCGCTACCGTGATCGTGTAGCCGCTTTCCGCTGAGAGATAAGACACCACATGCACGTCGTCCGACACTTTCACGGCGGCGCTGGCGCTTTCGTGGTGGTCTTTTGAACCCGGACCGGTGCTGCGCCAGGTCACCCCTCCGTCGCCCGAAAAAATATGCTCAAAGCTAAGGCCCTTCGTCGGGCCGTCCTTGAAGCTCCAGCGCAGGGTCTTGCCGTGCAAGGATTCGTTGAGGGCGGTTGTCATGGAGAGCTCCAAAAGTAGAAGGTAACGTCAGCGCGACTGGATGACCGGTGAAGGCGGGCTCGCTTGCCGACAATGTCAACTTAGCTCCCCTACAGGCGGATATTTGTGGGACGTGGGTCAATTGGGTGTAGGACAAGCGGACGCATTGGCATTTGCCGTGGATTCAAGGCCCGGTTTCACGCAAAATGAAACGCCAAGCACAGGAGTTTCCCATCCATGCCCTACGAGCTTCACTACTGGCCCACCATCCAGGGGCGCGGCGAATTTGTCCGGCTGGCACTGGAGGCCGCAGGCGCTAATTACCTCGACGTGGCGCGTGGCTGCGAGGGCGACGGCCAGGGCATTCCCGCCATGATGCACTTCATGGAGAGTGCGGACGTGCCGCACCCGCCCTTCGCGCCGCCGTTTTTGGTGGACGGAAAAACCATCGTCGGGCAGTCGGCAGCCATCCTGCTTTACCTGGGTCCGCGCCTGGGCCTGGTGGGCAAGAGCGAGGCTCAACGCCTGTGGACGCACCAGCTGCAGCTCACGATTGCCGACGTCGTGGCCGAGGCGCACGACACCCATCATCCGGTAGGAACCGGCCTGTATTACGAAGACCAGAAAAAGGAAGCGCTGCGCCGCGCAAAAGAATTCAGGACGGCGCGCGTGAAGAAATTTCTGGGCTGGTTTGAAACCGTGTTGCAGCGCAACCCGCGCGGCAGCGCGCATCTGGTGGGTGGCCGGCTGAGCTATGCCGACCTTTCCCTGTTCCAGCTGGTGGAAGGGCTGCTGTATGCGTTTCCCAAGGCGGCCCGCCGCGCACTGAAAACCGTGCCGCGCGTTGCGGCTTTGCACGACAGCGTGGCCCAGCACCGGCGCGTGGAAGCCTATCTTGCGAGCGAGCGGCGCATTGCCTTTAACGAAGACGGCATCTTTCGCCGTTACCCGGAGCTCGATGCCTGAGTGGTGGACCGGGTCTTCAGTTGCCGTGCTGTTGCCATCGCCTGCGCACGCCAAAGCCCAGGTCTTCTTCCGTATTGTTGCTCCTGTTTTGATAGCTGCCTGCGCTGTTCCTGAAAGGCCTGCAGGCCGAAATTTCGCAAATTTCTGACGCGATAACCTGACTGGGGGGTGCGCGGCGTTCTCCTACAAAGGAGGCTGTGCTTGCCTGACCGCGCAGTGCATCCCTGGGTTGCACCATCAATCTACCTGCTTGGCAATCATCATCACATCACGATGGTGCGAGCAAACGTCCGGGCAGTTTTTTACAACGCTGCAAGAGACAAAGKAGTACCCCATGGCAAAGGAACAGCACGATCAGAATCTTGATCCCATCAGCAAGGAGCCGGGTGCCCATCCGGTTGGAACCGGTATTGGCGCAGCGGCGGGTGGTGTTGCTGCCGGCGCGGCTGCTGGAACGGTGGCCGGACCGGTGGGAGCGGTAGTGGGCGGCATTGCAGGCGCCGTCGCTGGCGGGCTGGGCGGCAAGGAAGCTGCCGAAGCATTGGACCCGACTGTAGAAGATGCCTACTGGCGCGGCAACTACAACCGTGAAAGCTATTACGAAGACGGGCGGCCCTTTGACGACTATGCGCCGGCCTATCGTCTGGGGCTCTATGGCCGGCAGGAATATACGGGTTCATTTGACGAAACCGAAAGCCGCTTGCGGACCCACTGGGATACGAAGAGAGAGCGTTCCACATTGACCTGGCCGCAGGCCAGGGAAGCGAGCCGCGCGGCATGGACCCGGGTTGAGAGCCTGTACCCGGGTGCTTTTGAAAATGCTGTCGCAACGGGCGAGGCAGGAGTGGACGGCGATGACGAAATCATCGAAAACCTGAACGACCTGCTCGAATCCTGCCGTGACGGGGAGTATGGTTTCCGCGAATGCGCCGAGCACACCAAGGCGCAGGACATCAAGACACTGCTGCTTCGCCATGCCGATGAATGCCGGGCTGCGGGCCTGGAGCTGCAAACCCTGATTCGCCAGCTCGGCGGGAAACCCGACGAAGGCGGCTCGGTCAGCGGTGCATTGCATCGCGGATGGGTTTCCGTGCGGGCCACGCTGAGCGCGTTGAGCGACCAGGCGATGCTCAATGAATGCGAGCGCGGCGAAGACGCCGCGGTGGCACGCTACCGCAAAGCCCTGAAGCGCAATTTCCCCGCCGGGATCAGAGCCGTGGTGGAACGCCAGGCCCAGGGCGCACAGCGCAATCATGACCAGGTGAAGGCCCTGCGTGACGCGCTGAAGACTGCTTCATAACCGCAAGGACTGTCGCTCACACAGGAATCAATTGTTTTTTGTCGGCACTCGAGGCTCGGCAAACCAAGGGGCGGCATTTGTCGCCCCTTTTTTTATTCCTTCATGCCGGGAGTGCCCTCGTTAGTTCTTCAAGCTGCTCGCACAATCCACCTGGGCGTCGAGCTGTACGCCGTTGCGTGAATAGTCAGCATCGGTGACCTTGCAGCCGGAGCGCAGTTCAATCGCCTGCAGCAACGCTGCGCGGCCCGCAGGGGTCGATATCACGCTGCCGCCTTTTGACCCTGGAGCAATGGCTGTCCAGGTGCCGGCTGTCAGCTGGCTGATGAGATAGGTCTGCCCGTCGACGCTAACGGGGTGCGGGGGCGGCTCTGCTGTTGTGCCGGCACATCCGGCCAGGCAAATGGCCGCAAACATGCCGGATGGCCATCCACGGTTTTTCATGAAAGGGGGCCGGACAGGCTGCTTTTGATTGAAACCATGGAAGGTATCGGCGTGGCGACAGTTTCGGCTTTGGGCTCGGGCGCCTTGGGTGGCGCTTTGGGAACCTTGTTGTCGGGGCAGCCGGACAGGAAAAACAAGGTCGCCAGTACAAAGGGCAGGTAGGGTTTCATGGGTGTCTCCAGGTGCGTTCTATGGCGCTGTCTGAATAATAGGACGCAGCCGGCAACAGGGCCAGCCCTTGGGCCGCAAGTCGCGGCGAATGCCTACACCCGGCGCGAAGGTGAGCCCGTCACACCCATGCGCTGCAAGGCCTCGCTCAGGGTGCGTGCCGGCTTTTGGCTGGCGGCCGGGGTTGCGCATTGCTGTTGAGCGGGCCCGTGGGCACTGGGGTGCCGAGCCGCGGGCGGACAGGAGTCAGGCGGTGCGGGCGACCGGTTTTCTGCGTCCGGCAGCGTCTTGCCTCGGAGCTCCGCGGCCATTCGCCGACCTTCAGTCTGCAGGTAAAGCGTCAAATCCATTTCATCGAGCTGCTTCATGGTGAGCATTTCTGGTTCATCCCTTGAATAAGGCCGGGCAAACAGAACTCCTTATCCAGGCGAATCTAGGCTCAAGCCCTTCACCCGCGTGTCAGGCCATCGGCCTTCGGTCTGTAGGAGTGCAACGACAACCCAGGCAGGGCCGCCAAGAGGGCTATTTCGCGGCTGGTGGCGCCTTGAAGCCCACTTGTTTCATGGCGGCGGTGAGCCCGTTGCGTGACGCCTCGTAAGCCTCCCAGGGCTGGTTGCCGATTGCCAGGCGCCCGCCCAGGGTTTGCGCCGTCCAGTGTGCGCCGCCGGTCAGTGAGGCCAGTTCATCCCAATTGACAGGGACGGACACGCCGAGGCCCGGCCGGGTACGCATTGACCACGCTGCGACGGTGGTGGCGCCAAATCCATTGCGCAGGTAATCCGGAAAAATCTTGCCGATGCGGTTTTTAGGGCCGCTCTTGGCGGCAAAGCGCTGGGGAATCACGGCGGCAAGGTGCATCACGATGGCATGCGAAAAATCCTTCACGGTGTCGAAGTCGTATTGCCGCTTGAGCGGCACCACCACGTGCAGGCCTTTGCCCCCGCTGGTTTTCAGGAAGTTCGCGAGCTTCAGTTCGTCGAGAAAGGCGCGCACCAGTTGCGCAGCCTCCTGAACCTGCGGCCAGGCAACGCCTTCACCCGGGTCCAGGTCGAACGTCATGCGGTCGGGCTTGTGGATGGCGCGCGTGGTGGCGTTCCAGGTATGGAACTCGATCACGTTGATCTGCGCGGCCGCCAGCAGGGCGGCTGTGGAGGGAATCTCCAGCAGCGGACCATGGCCGGGGTCCAGCGCGGGGTCCAGCAATTTGATGCCGGGAATTGACGTAGCCTCGGCATGCTTCTGGAAGAACAGCTCACCACCGATGCCCGAGGGCGCGCGCACCAGCGCGGTGGGACGGGCCTTGAGGTGCGGCAGCATCAGCGACGCGACCTGTGCGTAGTGCTCGACCACGTTTTGTTTGGTAAAGCCGGTGCTGCTGTCGATCACCCGGTCAGCATGCGTGACACGCAGGGACTTCAGCGCTGCAGGGGCGGACTTCGCGGTCCTTTTTTCGGGGACGTTCAAGCTACCCCTCGCGTTGGGCTTTTCGGTGGAGGTTTTTTTGGCGGGATTCACGGTGGCGCCTTTCTTGCCGCGCTCCAGGACGGCGGGTTTTTCACGGAGGATGTTCGTTGCGGGTTTGTCGGTGCGCAGGCCCTGGAATACGGAGTGGCGGATATGGCCGCCATGGGTCCATTCGCCAAAGGCCACTTCGGCCAGCAGACGCGGCTTGACCCATTGGCCCTTGACCCCGGCGGGCACCTTGGTAAAAGGACTGCGTTCGGCGTGGATCTTCTGCAGCCGCGCCTTGAGGTCCTTGAGCGTTGCATCGTTAAAGCCGGTGCCGACGTTGCCGGCGTAAAGAAGCCCGCCTTCGCTGTCATGCACGCCCAGCATCAGCGCACCCAGGYCGGCGCGCGAACCCTTGGGTTCGGTGTAACCGCCGATGACGAACTCCTGGCGCAGCTGGGTCTTGAGCTTGATCCAGTCCGGCGAGCGGCGTGACACGTAAGCCGAGTCCACGCGTTTGCCGATCACGCCTTCCAGCCCGACACGCCGGGCCGACTCAAGCAGATCTTGCGGTGCTTCGTCAAACGCATCGCTGAAACGGATGGTGTCCTGCGGATTGCGGGTGACCAGCGCGCAGAGGATTTCACGGCGCTGTGCCAGTGGCAGTTGCCGCAGGTCCAGTCCGTCAAAGTAGGGCAGGTCGAACACGTAAAAAATGATGCGGGCCGTGCTGGCATGGTCAAACGCGTTTTGCAGCGCGCCGAAGTCTGGCACGCCGTGTTCGTTCATCACGACGATTTCGCCATCCACCCAGCCTGAGGAAATTTCCAGCGCGGCCACGGCGTTGGCCAACTTGGGCAGCTTGCTGGTCCAGTCGTTGCCTTTGCGCGTGATGAGGCGAACCGACGGCCCGTCGATGCGGGCCAGCAGGCGGTAGCCGTCATACTTGATCTCGTAGGCCCAGCCTTGCGGGGCGGCCGGAGGGCGTGCGACCAGGGTGGCCAGTTGCGGAGCCAGTGTCTGCGGCAGCTTTGCCGCGACGGCGCCTTCGGGGATGTCAGTAGCGGGTGTGCTTCTGCGTTCCTGTTTGGCAATCTTCCTGGCGGTCTTTCGGGTGGCGGCTGCCTTCTTGACGGCAGCGCCGGCCGAAGCGCCCGCCTTGCCGAAGTTTTCCGCGGTGTCGCGTGGCAGTGGCTTGCCCGAGAGCACGCTGTTGGGCAGGGCCTCGCGTACGTCGAACTCCGTTTCCGGGCGGGCGTAGCCGTCGTGCTCCTTGATCAGCAGCCACGGCTCCTGCTTGGCGTTGCCGCGCCCATGCATTCGCACCAGCGTCCAGCCGCCCTTGAGTTTTTCGCCATGCAGTTCGAATTTGAGTTTTCCATCCTTGAACCCTTTGACAGGGTCCCCATGCGGCGTCCACAGGCCACGGTCCCAGACAATCACGTCGCCCGCGCCGTATTGCTTCGGTGGAATGCTGCCCTCGAAACCTGCATAGGAAATGGGATGGTCTTCCACATGCATGCCCATGCGCTTGACGGACGGATCCAGGCTGGGCCCTTTGGGAACTGCCCAGCTCTTGAGCGTGCCCTGCAGTTCCAGGCGGAAGTCGTAATGCAGGTTGCGTGCGTCGTGTTTCTGGATCACGAAACTCAGCGCCTTGTCTGAGCGCGTGCCGCCTTGCGCCGGCTCGGGTGTGCGCGAAAAATCGCGCTTGGCGCGGTAGGGTTTCAGCAGGTCGCGGGCGCCCATGTCGTCAGCCTGCAGGTAAGCAACGGGCTAGGCGGCGCGCCGTTTGGCGGGAGCATGCGCGCGCGCCCTCGCGGCGGGTTTTTTGCGCGCCGGGCTTTTGGCTGCAGCCTTGCTGGTTTTCGCTGTGGTTTTGTCGGCTGCCCTGGTTTTGGAGGCATCGCCGCCGCCTTTGCGCAGGCTGCGCTGCAACAGCTCCGTCAGGTCAATGATCTTGGCGCCGGAGCGGGCTTCGGGTTCGTCGGATTCTTCCGGCTGCACCACGCTTTCCAGTTTGCCTTCTTTCGCCTTGCGTTTGACCAGCGCCATGATGTCGTCCCTGAAGGAGTCGGAGAACTGCTCCGGGTCCCATTTGCCGGTCATGTCGTCCACCAGCTGTTTGGCCATCGCCAGTTCCTTGTCAGACAGGCCCGCGGCCTTGGCGCCGACAGGCGGCAGGTCCAGTTCTTCCAGCGAGCGGATGTCGGCGCCCCAGCGCAGCAGGTTCAATATCAGTGCCGGGCCTGAAGGCACCAGAACGGCAAGGTGCTGCTTGGTCTGGATGATGACGCGGGCGATGCCCACGCGTTGGGTTTTCAGCAGGGTGTCGCGCAGCAGTGCRTAGACTTTTTGCCCTTTGTTGATGGGGGCGATGTAGTAGGGCCGCTCCAGGTAAACGAAGGGAATCTCCGTGTTGGGCACAAAGCTTTCGATTTCAATGGTCTGGGTGGTCTTTGGGTAGGCGGACTTGATCTCTTCTTCCGACAGCACGATGTACTGGCCGTCTTCGTATTCGACGCCCTTGACGATGTTTTCCCGGGTGATTTCTTTGCCCGTGCGCTTGTTGACGCGCTTGTAACCCACAGGGTCCATGCTGCGCTTGTCCAGCCAGTCGAAGTCAATGCCGCTCTCCGAGGTGGCCGAATGCAGCGCTACGGGGATGTGAACCAGGCCGAAACTGATGGCCCCTTTCCATAAAACGCGCGATGCCATGGTGTGAGTCTTTCTACTGAGGATTGCGGGCTGGCCTGGGGAAGGATGCAGGCCACAACTATCAGGCCAGTCTCCAGCCCGCGCGCAGGCAGGCGTGTCGGTGTGCGATGGGGTACGGGCGTCGTCCGGAACCGACTGTTCGCATGGGGTTTGTCCTACGGGTTTGACCAGCGTGCAGCACGCACAATCGGCTGCAACTTTTCAAGGAGCTGACCCATGCTTTCACGCCGCACCGCCACCCGAGTTTCCCTTGCCGCGATGGCCGTAGCCGCTGCCGCCATCACGGGCTGCGGCGTGATGAACAAGCAATCCCCCCTGGTCGCCTTCACCACACAGCTTCGCGGCGCCAATGAGGTGCCCGCCAATGCCAGCATCGGTAGCGGCTCGGTCGATGCCGTTTTCGATACCAGTACCAACCTGCTGCGCTGGAAAGTCAATTACACCCGTCTGACCGGCCCGGCGACTGCGGGACACTTTCACGGCCCGGCCGCCATTGGCGCCAACGCCGGTGTTGCTTTGGGGTGGGCCAGCCCCCTCCGTACCCCTATGGACGGCAGCGCCACACTGACGGCGGCCCAGGCCGCCGACCTGATGGCGGGCCGCTGGTATGCCAACATCCACACGGCCGCTTATCCCGCAGGGGAAGTGCGTGGCCAGATGACGATGGTGCGTAACTAGGGCCTTCTGAAGAGGCCCCCGGGCCGGCCTTTATAGATGGTTGCGGGCGCAACCGGATCGGTTTATAGTTGCGGGCGCAACCATAAACTTACCCGGTCGCTACATGATCAAGCTCGACAGAACCCTGACCTATCGCCTGCACCTTCTGCACAAGCTGACGGACATTGAAAGCCAGCGTGCTTATCTGGCGGACGCGCGCCTGTCGATGAGTGATGCCCGTTGCCTCACGGCCGTGGGCACCTTCGCGCCGCTGTCGGTGAACGACCTCGCGCAAAAAGCCAATCTGAACAAAGGCCAGGCCAGCCGGGCAGCCCAGTCCCTGGTTGATCAGGGTCTGGTGGTCAAGGCCGCCAGYCCGACGGACGGGCGCGGCGTGGTGCTGACACTCACACCCAAAGGCAAGAAAGCATGGCAGCGCACCATGAACGTGGTGGGGCAGCGCAACCAGGACATTTTTGGTGTGCTGAGCGCGGCCGAGCGCACGCAGCTCAGTGATTTGTTCGACAGGTTGATCGAGAAGGCCAGGGCCGGTGGCGGTGAGCCTGACGATGCCGAAGATTGATGGCATTGAGCCGTTGAACTGAACTTTTCTGAACATTGCAGATTCCCGGGAGAAACATCCATGAGCACCAACACCTTGCATTACCAGTCCGGCTTCGGCAATGAATTTGCCAGCGAGGCCGTTGCCGGCGCGCTGCCGCAAGGGCGCAACAGCCCGCAGCGCGCGCCGCACGATCTGTACACCGAGCTGATTTCCGGCACCGCCTTCACCGCACCGCGCGCCGAGAACCGCCGCACCTGGATGTACCGCCGCCAGCCTTCGGTAATGGCGGGTGGCTACAAGCCGTATGAACAGCCGCAGTGGACGACCGGCGCGGCGGGCGGCTGCGCCGTGCCGCCCGATCCCTTGCGCTGGAATCCATTCGCCATTCCCCCGGAGCCGCTGGATTTTGTGGACGGCATTCGCACTGTGGCCGCCAATGGCGACGCCGAAGCGCAGACGGGCATGGCCGCGCAGGTGTATGTCGCCAATCGTTCCATGTCGCAACGCGCGCTGGTCAATGCCGACGGCGAGATGCTGCTGGTGCCGCAGCAGGGCCGGCTGGTGGTGACGACCGAGCTGGGCATCCTGGATGTCAAGCCCGGGGAAATCGCCGTGGTACCGCGCGGCATGGCCTTCAGCGTGGCCTTGCCCGACGGCGCATCGCGCGGCTATATCTGTGAAAACTACGGTGCGCACTTTCGCCTGCCGGAACTCGGCCCCATCGGCTCCAACGGCCTGGCCAACGCGCGTGACTTCCTGGCACCCACGGCGGCGTTCGACAGCGCGCCTGCACCCAAGGGCGGCTTTGAAATCGTCAAGAAATTCGGCGGCCGCCTGTGGTCGGCCAGGCAAGCCGCCAGCCCCTTCAATGTGGTGGCCTGGCACGGCAACCTGGTGCCTTACAAGTACGACACGGCTCATTTCATGACCATCGGCTCCATCAGTTATGACCATCCGGACCCGTCCATCTTCACCGTGCTGACCTCGCCCTCGGACACGCCGGGCACGGCCAACTGCGACTTCGTGATCTTTCCGCCACGCTGGCTGGTGGCCGAGAACACCTTCCGCCCGCCCTGGTACCACCGCAACCTCATGAGCGAGTTCATGGGCCTGGTCTATGGCCAGTACGACGCCAAGCCCGAAGGCTTCAAGCCCGGCGGCGCGTCGCTGCACAACTGCATGGTGCCGCACGGCCCGGACACCGAAGCCTTCGAGAAAGCCAGCACGGCCCCGCTGGCGCCGCACAAGCTGGACAACACGCTGGCCTTCATGTTTGAAAGCCGCTACCGCTTCATTCCCACGGCCTATGCGATAGAGGGCGGAGCACTGGATGCCGGCTACAGCAGTTGCTGGGCCGGGCTCAAAGACCAGTTCAAGGGCTGACGCGCATGAACCAGTCCCTCAACGCCACCCACGACCCTGAGCTGCGCAGCTGGGTCGCATCTGCGAATGACGCGGGAACAGACTTTCCGATCCAGAACCTGCCTTTTGGCACCTACAGCCATGGGCCGGGCGGGGAGCGGAAGATTGGCGTGGCCATTGGCGACCAGGTGCTGGATGTTCGGGCGGCCGGGCTGCTCGATACCGGTGACATGAATGAGTTGATGGCACAAAACCCGGCGACGATCAGTGCGCTGCGAGCGGCGATCTCGCGAGGCCTCGCAGAGGGCAGCTCAAAGCAAGCTGAGTGGAAGAACTTTTTGTCCCCCCAGGATTCGGTCACCCTGCACCTGCCTTGCCGCATCGGCGACTACACCGACTTCTACACCGGCATCCACCACGCCACCACCGTCGGCAAGCTGTTTCGGCCTGACGCACCGCTGCTGCCCAACTACAAGTGGGTTCCCATCGGCTATCACGGCCGCGCGTCGTCCATCGGTGTGAGCGGCCAGGCCTTTCCCCGCCCGATGGGCCAGACCAAAGGCCCGGACGACGCGGCACCTGTGTTGCGTCCCACCCAGCGACTTGACTACGAACTGGAACTCGGCGTGCTGGTGGGGCAGGGCAACGCGCTGGGCGAGCCCATCGCCATGGCTCAGGCTGAAGCACATGCCTTTGGCATGGTGCTGCTGAACGACTGGTCGGCGCGTGACGTGCAAGCCTGGGAATACCAGCCGCTCGGACCGTTCCTGTCCAAGAACTTTGCCAGCACGCTCTCGCCGTGGGTCGTCACGATGGAGGCGCTGGCGCCGTTTCGCGCACCGTTCGTGCGGCCCGAAGGCGACCCGCAGCCATTGCCGTACCTGGACTCGGAAGGCAACCGCCGCCTGGGTGGTATGGATGTGGCGCTGGAAGTGTGGATAGAGACCGAGGCCATGCGGGAAGCTGGCCGGGGCCCCGAGCGCTTGTCGCAATCGAACTTTCGTGACGCCTACTGGACGGTGGCGCAGCTGCTCACGCACCACACCGTCAACGGCTGCAACCTGCAGCCCGGCGATTTGCTGGGCTCGGGCACGCTGTCAGGCCCGGCGCCGGAACAGGCCGGCTCGTTGCTGGAGCTGAGCTCGGGCGGCAAGAATGCGCTGACCCTGGCCAATGGCGAAAAGCGCACCTTCCTGCAGGACGGGGACGCCGTCATCCTGCGTGCAAGCTGCGTGCGCGAAGGCTTCCGGCGGATTGGTTTTGGCGAGTGCCGTGGGCAGGTGCTGCCGGCCAGGGGCCTGTAAGGCACCTTGTGTTGTAGATGCGTTTTGCTATTAAGTTGATAGCTGCTCGCGCTTGTTACATAAGGGCTGTCGGCACTTTTCGTTCTGAAAATGCTGATTTTTAGCATTTCAGGGCCGGTGAATCCCCCAAACAGCTGCTTCGAAGCTCTTTAACCCTGCCGGCAGGTTGTATCCATGTCCCCGCACGTAAGCATTCGGCGGGCAACTGCCAACACTTCGCCCCGCAACGAAGCATCCCGCCGGCCACCTGGGCAAAAATGGCGCTCATGCAGCATCCCGAACACGTCCTCGCGGCACCCAGCCACCCCAACCCCTATCCTTATTACGCCGCGCTGGTGGCCGGCCCACCGCTGGTGTTTGACGCAGCACGCAAGCTCTGGATCGCAGCCAGTGCGGCAGCGGTCAATGCCGTGCTGCGCAACCCGGCGTGCCGCGTACGGCCTGCGGCTGAGCCCGTGCCGCAGGCCATCGTCGGGTCGGCGGCGGGTGAGGTGTTCGGCCACCTGGTTCGCATGAACGACGGCATCCGGCACGACGCACCCAAACTGGCCTTGCAGCGTTTTCTGGCCGCGCTGGATCTGGACCGTGTTGGCGAGCGCACCAGGTTGATTGCGGCGAAGGCCGTGGGTGGCGAACCCTTGCGCGGAGCGGCGTTGTCGGATTGGGCTTTTGACGTGCCTGTGATGGCAGTCGCCGATGCCCTGGGTTTTGCGCAGGCCGAGCTGCCGCGCGTTGCGGGCTGGACGCGCGACTTTGTGGCCTGCCTCTCGCCGCTCAGCACGCCGGAGCAACTGGCTGCGGCGGGTGATGCAGCAGCGGCCTTGCTGGCAAGGTTCTCGGTGCTGGTGCAGGCGGAGGCAAACCCGGACAGCGCCGTTGCCCGTGTCCAGCAGGAAGCTCAGAAGGCGGGCTGGAATGACGCCGCAGCGTTGCTCGCCAACCTGGTCGGCCTGCTGTCGCAGACCTGCGAGGCGACTGCCGKCCTTGTCGGGAACAGCCTGGTGGCCCTGGCCACGCAACCGGGCCTGGCCGAAACCGTGCGTCAGGACCCGGGCAAGTTGCTTCAGATGGCGTACGAGGTCAGCCGCCATGATCCGTCCATTCACAACACGCGCCGTTTTGTGGCAGAGGCAACAGAGGTGGCGGGGGTTTCCCTGAAGGCGGGCGATGCCATCCTGGTGGTTCTGGCGGCCGCCGGCCGTGACCCCTTGTGCAACCCGGAGCCCGAACGGTTTTTGCTGGACCGCGCAAGCCGTGAGGTGCCCGGCTTCGGCAGGGGCGCACACCAGTGCCCGGGGCAGTCGCTGGCCTGCATCATTGCTTCCGCGGCCGTCCAGGCCTTGCTGGATTCAGGCAAGCTGCGGTTGCCGAAACCGGGAGGCTGGCACCACCGGCCCTCCCTGAATGCCCGCATCCCGGTTTTTTCTGATTGAGTACCACGACTGAAAGCGCCACATGATCGCCATCATTTTTGAAGTGCAGCCCGCCGGGGGCAACATGCAAACCTATCTTGATATTGCCGCAGCGCTCAAACCGCAGCTTGAGCAAATCGACGGCTTTATTTCCGTTGAACGGTTTCAAAGCCTGAGCAACCCGGGCAAGCTGCTATCGCTCTCATTCTTCAGGGACGAAGCCGCCGTGATGGAATGGCGCCGCCTTGAGTCCCACCGCAAGGCGCAAAGCCGCGGGCGCGGCGGCGTGTTTGAGAATTACCGCCTGCGTGTGGCCCATGTGCTGCGCGACTATGGCCTGAACGAGCGCGACGAGGCGCCCGCGGACAGCCGTGAGCAGCACGGCTAAATTCAGGCGGGGTGAGGCCTGGCGCGCTTCCAGCGGGGCGGCCACCACCACCAGCTCAGCAGCACCAGCACGCCGAATCCGGTGTAGGCCGTCATGAACACCCAGGCGGGCGCGTCGAAAAAGATCAGTCGCGACAGCCAGTGCTCAATGAAGGAGCCGCCATAACTGGCTTGCCCGGCCTGCAGCCTCAGGGCCTGTTCCCAAATGGTGAGCGGGCAGACCTCTCCCAGCCAGCTTTGCGCCACCACAAAGCCGATCAACGCCAGATGCGTGAGCCTGACCCACGGCGCGCGAACCCAGGCYCAGCCGCGCCAGCCGCCGGCCATGAACAGCAGTTGGCCGAGCACGGCAAAGGCGACGATCGCCACGTGCAGCACCAGAATGGAGTCGGCAAGTAGGGCCGCAGTGAAAGGGCTCATGGGCATGATGGAGTAAGGATGCGGGGTAATTCGTGGCCATTCGTGGTCATGAGGCCACTTTAAACATGCCAATAGCGCATGGACAGGTGTTTGTAGGGCTTAAATGCCGAATAAAGAGGCAAAACTCAGGGTAAACCTTACAATGGAGGGTTACCCAAGAGGGTTACCTCAAGTCCATGAACGCCCCTGTCGACGTCTCCTTTTTTACGCGCGCCGCCAAGCCGCTCACCAGTTACCGCAAGTACTGGGCGGCCCGCTTTGGCACGGCCAAATTTTTGCCCACCAGCCGGGCCGAAATGGACGCGCTCGGCTGGGACAGCTGCGACATCATCATCGTCACGGGCGACGCCTATGTAGACCATCCGAGCTTCGGTATGGCCGTCATTGGCCGCATGCTGGAGGCGCAAGGCTTTCGCGTGGGCATCATCGCCCAGCCTGACTGGCAAAGCGCCGACCCATTCCGCGTGCTGGGCAAGCCCAACCTGTTCTTCGGCGTGACCGCCGGCAACATGGACTCGATGATCAACCGCTACACGGCTGACCACAAGATTCGCAGCGACGACGCCTACACCCCCGGCGATGTGGGCGGCAAACGCCCCGACCGCGCGGCCCTGGTGTATTCGCAGCGCTGCCGCGAAGCCTACAAAGACGTGCCCATCATCCTGGGCGGCATTGAAGGCTCGCTGCGCCGCATCGCGCATTACGACTACTGGTCCGACAAAGTGCGCCGCAGCGTGGTGGTCGACGCCAAGTGTGACCTGCTGCTGTACGGCAATGCCGAACGCGCGATTGTTGAAATTGCCCACCGCCTGGCGGCCAAGGAGCCTGTGGCCAACATCACCGACGTGCGCGGTACGGCCTTCATCCGCCGCAGCGGCGATGAAACCGCCAACGGCTGGTTTGAAATCGATTCCACCAGCGTTGACGCACCCGGCCGCGTCGAAGCGCACGTCAACCCGTATTTGATGATTTCCGACCAGGCGCGGGAGCAGGGCGCTACCTGCGCGCGCGAAGAGGAAGCCACCGAAGTGGCGGTGGAGGCTGAAGCAAAAGGCTCGCCTGTGCTCGCCAAGGCCGTCAAGCCCGCCGCCGCGGCCAACCCGGCCATCAAGCCGCTGACTTTCGTGGCCAACCCCAACCTGCCGTCCACAGTGCACACCGCGCAAGGCAAGATCAAGGTTCCGCCGCGCGACCGCTCCGTGATCCGCTTGCCGTCTTACGAGCAGGTCAAGAGCGACGCAGTGCTGTACGCCCACGCCAACCGCGTRCTGCACCTSGARACCAAYCCCGGCAACGCCCGCGCCCTGGTGCAGGCCCACGGCGAGGGYGCCACGGCGCGCGACGTGTGGATCACGCCGCCGCCCATCCCGCTGACCACGGCCGAGATGGACTACGTCTTCGACTTGCCCTACGCGCGCTCACCGCACCCGCGCTACGCCGACGAAAACGGCGGCCATGACGGCGCCACCAAGATCCCGGCTTGGGAGATGATCCGCTTCAGCGTGAACATCATGCGCGGCTGCTTCGGCGGCTGCACCTTCTGCTCCATCACCGAGCACGAAGGCCGCATCATCCAGAGCCGCTCTGAAGATTCGGTGATCCGTGAGATCGAGGCCATCCGGGACACCGTCAAGGGCTTTACCGGCGCGATCTCCGACCTGGGCGGGCCGACTGCCAACATGTACCGCATCGGCTGCAAGTCGCCCGAAATCGAGGCTGCCTGCCGCAAGCCAAGCTGCGTGTACCCGGGCATCTGCTCCAACCTCAACACCGACCACAACCCGCTCATCAAGATGTACCGCCGCGCGCGGGCCTTGAAGGGCGTGAAGAAGATTCTCATCAGCTCGGGCCTGCGCTACGACCTGGCCGTGCAAAGCCCCGAGTACGTGAAGGAGCTCGTCAGCCATCACGTGGGCGGCTACCTCAAGATCGCGCCCGAGCACACCGAGCAGGGCCCGCTCACCAAGATGATGAAGCCCGGCATCGGCAGCTATGACAAGTTCAAGCAGATGTTCGACAAGTATTCGCTGGAAGCCGGCAAGAAGCAGTTCCTGATTCCGTACTTCATCGCCGCCCACCCGGGCACCAGCGACGAAGACATGATGAACCTGGCGGTCTGGCTCAAGAAAAACGGCTTCCGCGCCGACCAGGTGCAGACGTTTTACCCAAGCCCGATGGCCACSGCCACGRCGATGTACCACACCAACARGAACCCGCTGCGCAAGATCACSCGCGASAGCGAGACGGTGGACATCGTGCGCGGCGAGCGCCGCCGCCGGCTGCACAAGGCCTTYYTGCGCTACCACGACCCGAACAACTGGCCGGTGCTGCGCGAAGCGCTCAAGGCCATGGGCCGGGCGGATCTGATCGGTAACGGCAAGCACCACCTGATTCCGACCTTCCAGCCGATGACCGACGGCAGCTACACCAGCGCGCGGCGCAAGAACTCGACCGGCACTGCCGCCACGGTGAAAGCTTCGCCGGTGGTCAAGGGGCGCCTCTTGACGCGCCACACCGGCCTGCCGCCGCTGGCGCAGGGCGCCGGTGGCAAGCCCGGTGGCCGCAAGGGCCGCTAGGCGCTGCCAACGCAGGCATTTCGAGGTAAAAAGGCTCCGATGGAGCCTTTTTTATGACGAAATTGGCTTCTGACCCAATAGGAACATGCGCGAGCAGCTATCGAATTGATAGCCCCGGAATGCGCGAATTAGTAGCCCGGCAGCTCCGGCATGCCCGGCTAAGCTTGGCCGGTTCTTCATGCGAACGATATTCCAGCAAATATTTCAACAATATTTTCCCCAACGTGAATCCTTTTGCCCGCATGACCTCTCCTTGCAGCGATGCCGCGGTTTTGACGGCAGCTAAAGGAAAGTTCATGTTCTATCGCAAAAATGTGGGGCCCAAAGAGCGGTGGGCGCGTGGTGTGTCCGGCGCCTTGATGGTCGTTTGCGGCCTGCTGGTGCTGGGTGTGACGCCGCTTGGTTTGCTCGCGGCCTGCGCCGGCGTGGTCGCAGTGCTGACAGGGCTGTTGGGTTTTTGCCCGGCTTGCGCCATGGTGGGCCGCAAGCTGGAAAAGCCGGGCCCTTGGTGATGGCCATTGAAACGGCGCTTTTTGCCGCAGCGCAGGCCGGTGACCCGGCCGCGCTGGCTTCGCTGCTGCGGCAGCTGCAGCCCGATGCCCGCCGTTACGCCCGCTACCAATGCCACCGCGGCTCGGCCATCGAAGACGTGGTGCAGGAGGCGCTCATCATCATCTACCGCCGCGTCGGCACCGTGCGCGACGCCGCAGCCCTGGGCGGCTGGATGTTCAAGATCATCGCGCGGCTGTGCATGCTGCCGGCGCTTGCGCTGATGCGCGGCACCCAGGCGCTTACCGACTACGACAAGGACCAGTACTTTGCGCAGATGCCGCAGGACGAACTGCGCATCGACCTGGTCCGTGCGCTGGAGTCCCTGCCGCTGATGTACCGCGAGGTGGTTTTGCTGCGCGACATGGAGCAGCTCACCATCACCGAAATAGCGCAGCGCCTGCAGCTCACCCGCGAAGCCACCAAAAGCCGCATTCACCGGGCGCGTGCGATGGTGCGTGAATACCTGCGGCCTGATGGAGCTGTCCGCGTGAAGACCGGTGCATGACGCCGCTTCACCGTCATGGATTCCTTGCGATCAGCAGGAGAGGGTAGTTATGGCCGCATGTGATGGGGTTCTCTGGCAAGATAAGTGGAGGCAAGCCGCCAGGCCTCAGACCTTCCACTGGCCCTGGCTTCATTCACACCTTCTGGAGACACCATGGACATTGCCCGCAAAGCACTTGCCGCTTTCACCATGGCCGCCGTGCTGGCCTGCGCATGGCTGGCGCCGCTGGATGCCCCCGCCATGCGGCAGGTGGATGCCGGCCTGAAAAGGGCGCTGCTGAGTTTTGCCACGGCCAGGCTGCTCAACGGCKTGATTTCGGTGGCGCAGGGGACCGAAGCTTCGGTGCAGCCTTTCGGCGTGGGTGTCACGTTTGCGCCGGGGCAAATCCTGGATCCGGTCAACGACCTGGTGGAGCAGTTTTCGCATTTGATGCTGGCGGCCAGTGTCGCGTTCGGCGTTCAAAAAGCCTTGATCAGCATCGGCAGCTACTGGCCGGTATCGCTGGCGCTGAGTGCCACGGTGCTGGGCTGGTGGTGGTGTTACCTGCGCAGGCCGCACGTGCCTTTGTGGCTGTCAAGGCTGCTGGTGATCCTGCTGATGCTGCGCTTTGCGGTTCCGGTGGTCACGCTGGGCACCGACATACTGTGGCAAAAATTCCTCGCGGCCGACTACGCCGCCAGCCAGCAATTGATCGACAGCGCCACCGGCAAGGCCAGCCAGCTCAATTCGCCGGCTGCCGCAGCACCCGACAACCGCGGCCTGGTGGACAGCCTGAAAGACTGGCTGGCAAAAAACGGCGATGTGACAAAACACTTCGAGAACCTTAAGCGGGCGGCCGAGCAGGCCACCGAACACATCGTCCGGCTCATTGTGATTTTTGTGCTGCAGACGCTGGTGATCCCCTTGCTGCTGTTGTGGGCCCTGTACGGTTTCGTCAGGCAGGTGTTGCTGGGGCAGCGCTGGCAAAGGCGGCCGGCAGCCTCCACCCTATGTTGATGCGCGAGGGTACCGGCGCATCCGGTTCGTGCATCAAATCGGCCGTTTGATCAATAAGGACAAGCGCAAGAAGCTCCTAATTTGATAGCGAATGCAGTGGGATGTCCTGGTCCTGCGCCAGCTTGTCCAGCTCCTTGCGCGTCTTGCCCAGAAGCCAGGCCTCAATAGCCGCATGCATGGCGGGCGCAAACATGGCCTTCATGCTGGAGGCCGCCATACCAGCCGCCGCGCACAGGCTCGCGGCAAAGTGCGGCTCCAGCGCGGCGAGTGCCACGCGCCCGTCCTTGCAGCGGTAAACGCGGTAGCCCGCATGTCCGCCGCCCACTGCCGCGCCGGGCTGGGTCAGTCCCCAGGCGCGGGGCAGGGCCAGGTAAGCCGCTGCGCCGGAAAGGGCCACTTCCAGAAAAACACCTTTGCCCTTCGCCCGCTGGTGCATCACGGCCTGCAGCACGGCTGCGCCGGCCATCAGTGAGCCGCCCATGTCGGCGTACAGCGTGGCGGGCAGGTCCACACCGGTGATCAGGTCGTTCTGCGCGAGGTAGGTGAGGTCGTGGCCCGGCTCGTCAGCCCGTTCCCCCGGACTGCCGACGATGGCGACCTGGCTCAGGTGCGGGTGCTGTTTGTGCAGTGCTTTCCATGTCAGCCCCAGCTTGGCCAGCGCCGCCGGCCTGAACGACGTGAGCAGCACATCGGTTTGGGCCAGTTCGCGGTGCAGCAGTGTCTGGCCGCGTTCGGTTTTCAGGTCGGCTGTGGCGATGCGCACACCCGCATGCAGGGTTGCATAGGCGGTGGGGTTGTAGAGCTTCATCGGGTCACCCGATGCGCCGGCCGGCGCGCCTTCGTGCGGCGGAGGTTCCAGCTTCATGCAGCGGGCGCCCATCTCGCGGCAGCGCATCAGGGCGGCCGGGCCCGGCAGGTTGAGCGCCAGGCTCAGCACGCGCACGCCCTTGAGTGACTGCATCGGCTGGAGCGCTTTGGCGGGGTTGGGTTTGGAGGGTGAGGGCGGCATGGAGGTCACTGTGAACGGGTGGGGGCCGCAAAGCGTCGGGCACCGGGCGGTTGTGGGGTCAATTTACCTCAAACCCTTGAGTGGCGGCTTCACAGGTGTCATTGCCGGTTGGTTGGAGGGGAAGAAAATTTCTGTTTTATGACTATTAATTATTGTTTAACAGTAATTAATCTGAGACACTGGAAGCCTTTAAACAAGGCAAAGAGGTGCTCCCTTGAAAAATACGGCAACTCCCATGGCCCCCGCCGGGCCGGATGTTCAGGGTATTAGCAGCGTGCTGGCCTGGGCTTGTGCCTTGCTGGCGGTGGCATTGCCGCTGGCGGTGGCTTACCACCTGCTCAGTACGCCCGTTGAAAGCCTGTTGTTGCGCGCCGGGGTTGTGTTGTCGGCATCGCAGGCTGCGGCGCTTGACGTCACGCTGGCCCAGAAAAGCTTTGCTGCCTTGTTGGGCGTGCTGCCGGTGTGCTGCGCGTCGTACGGGCTGGTGTGTGCCATGCGCTGCTTCTCCGGCTTTTCGCAGGCCGAATATTTCAGTGTGCGCACTGTCAAATACCTGCGCGGTTTTGCCGCCGGTATTTTTGCGTCGGTGGTGGCCAGCGTGGTGTCTTCAACGCTGATCACCCTGGTGCTGACATCCGGCGCACCGGCCGGCCAACGTGCGCTGTCCCTGGGCATGGGCAGCAATGAACTGCTGACGCTGCTGTTTGCCGGCATGGTCTGGCAAATMGCCGCCGTGATGGCGCGGGCAGTGGCACTGGCCGAAGAGAACGCGCAGTTCGTCTGACTCTTTCGCCGATCACAGATCACCGCTTGCCGCATGCCCATCGTTGTCAAGCTCGATGTGATGCTGTCTGAACGCAAGGCCAGGTCCAAAGACCTGGCCGCGTATGTCGGCATCACCGAAGCCAACCTGTCCTTGCTCAAGCAGGGCAAGGTCAAGGGCGTGCGCTTTGACACGCTGATGCGCATTTGCGAATTCCTCGACTGCCAGCCGGGGGACCTGCTGGTTTCCCGGCCGGACGACACCACCTGATCCTGCTTCGGAGCTTCCTCATGAAACGCCTTGCCATCGCCGCGGCCCTGGTCGCCCTGCTCAGCGCCTGCGCTGATATCAACTGGGAACAAACTGCCAAGGAATCCGTCAAGTCGGCTTGCCGGGGTGYGGGCAATTGCAGCATTCCCTGTGACCGCGCCAATCCGGCCACCTTCAATGACCCGCAATGCCTGACGGCCGGCAGGCGGCCATCGCCATAATGGCCTTCATGAAAATCAAACAAAAAATCTCTGCAGCCGGGCGGGCAGCATGAGCGCCAGCGCCGAATTCGTCCGTTATGTGCAGGAGCTACTGGTGCCATTGGGAGACATCCGCGATGGAAAGTTCTTTGGTGGTCATGCGATGAAGCACCGTGGAAAGCAGTTCGCCATGGTCATGGGCAACACCCTGTACTTCCGGGTGGACGACGCCTCGCGGCCGGCATATGAGAAGAAGGGCTCCAAGCCCTTCAGCTACTCAACAAAGAACGGTGTGGTGCAGGTGCGCAAGTACTACGCCGCGCCAGCGGAGCTGCTCGATGACCCGGCGCAGTTGCTGGTATGGGCCCGGCAGGCGATCAGTGCGGCGAGCACGGCCTGACAAAAGGAAAAGGCCCGCAGAAAAAGGCTGCTTAAAGCGGCAGGCCCACGTAGTTTTCAGCCAGCGCCGTTGAAGCGGCCTGCGAATGGATCAAATAATCCAGCTCTGCCTCCTGGAGCTTTTGCCCGAAGCCGCCTGCAT